>JBEEGD010000134.1:0-33882 GCA_041166685.1 Acidimicrobiaceae bacterium
CGAGGACCGGCACCAGTTCGAGGGATGGTCAGCGGACGCGACGCGATTGCTCGACCGCGACATCGACGAGGAGACGTTCAACAAGGGCATCATCGCCACGATGTACTTCCTCAACTACTTCAACTCACTCTTCGAGGAGCGAAGGGCCAACCCTCAGGACGATCTCCTGAGTGGGCTGCTCGCCGTGGAAGACGGCGGCGACGTCCTGTCGGAGGAGGAGATGCGCAGCATCGTGCTACTGCTCTTCCTCGCCGGCCACGAGACCACCGTGAACCTCATTGGCAACGGGTTGTTCGCGCTCATGCAGCACCGCGACCAGTGGGAGCGACTCTGCGGTGACCCGGAAGGATTGAAGGCGAGCGCGGTCGAAGAGCTGTTGCGCTTCGACGGGCCCGTCCATGTCACGGGAAGAGTCGCCACGGAGGACCTCGAGATCGCCGGTCAACGATTCCCCAAGCAGTCGCAGGTCGTCGCGCTGCTGGCCGCGGCCAACCGCGATCCCGAACGGTTCTCCGATCCGGATCGGCTCGACATCGGCCGTGAGGACAACCAGCACCTCACGTTCAGCCACGGCATCCACTACTGCCTGGGCGCGGCACTCGCGCGCCTCGAGGGCCAGGTCGTGTTCTCGACCTTGGCGCAGCGCTTCCCCGACATGCAGCTCGCCGTGCTTGCCGACGAGATCGAATACCGCGAGCACTTCGTGCTGCGCGGTCTGAAAGCCCTTCCGGTCACCGTCTAACACGGCGGTACCCTCGGCGCTCATGTTGCGTCTGTTCGACACCGCGCGGGGTGGCGTCTACCCCGTCGAGCCGAGAGATCCCGGCAAGGTGTCGATGTACGTGTGTGGGCCGACGGTGTACGCCCCGCCACACGTGGGTCACGGACGGCACGCTCTCGTCTTCGACGTCCTGCGTCGGTACCTCGAATGGAACGGCGTCGAGGTGCAACACGTCTCCAACGTGACCGACGTCGACGACAACATCATCACCCGCGCCGCGGAGGAGAACGTCGACTGGACCGAGGTCGCCACGTACTGGGAGCAGGTCTGGTGGGAGGCCATCGACGCCATTGGCGTGAAGCGGCCGAACGCGAACCCGCACGCGAGTGCGTACATCGACGGGATGGTCGAGCTCATCGGCGACCTCGTCGAGCACGGCATGGCGTACGAAACGAGCGACGGCGTGTACTTCCAAGCCGAGCGCATCGAGGACTACGGCTTGCTTGCGCGCCAGTCGATCGACTCGCTGCGTGCGGGCGCGCGCGTCGAAGCGAACGAGGAGAAGCATTCGCCCATCGACTTCGCGTTGTGGAAGAAGGCCAAGCCCGGCGAGCCGTCGTGGCCATCACCCTGGGGCAATGGTCGCCCCGGGTGGCACACCGAATGCGTGGTGATGTCGCTCGACATCCTCGGCGACGGCTTCGACATCCACGGCGGCGGACAGGATCTCGCGTTCCCGCATCACGAGAACGAGCGCGCGCAAGCCGTGGCCGAGGGACACAAGTTCGCCCGCCACTGGGTGCATCACGGGTTCGTCGAGGTCTCCGGCGAGAAGATGTCGAAGTCGCTCGGCAACTTCACCGATCTCCTCGATCTCGTCAGCTGGGGCGACCCGCGCGCCTACCGATTGCTCGTCCTGCGCTCGCATTACCGCGCGCCGATCGAGATCTCAAAGGACAGCGTGAAGGACGCCGAGCAAGGTCTCGAACGGCTCGACCGGTTTGCGGAGAGGTTCGCGTCCGCCGCGGGTGGTGCGGCTGACGAGGAAGCGCTGGATCGCTTCCGCGAACTGATGGACGACGACCTCAGCACGCCTGCCGCGGTCGCGTTGCTCTTCGACCTCGTGCGCCGCGCGAACTCCGACGATGATCTGCTCGCCGCGGCGGCGGCATTCGAGATCTGCAAGGCCGTCGGGCTCGAACTCCGGACGACCGCGGGCGCGATCACTGACGAAGCCAACGTGCTCGCCCGCGAGCGCGACGAGGCCCGGGCCGCGAAGGACTTCACCCGCGCGGATTCGCTCCGCGATCAGCTCATCGACTTGGGATACGAGGTGGCCGACACCCCGACTGGCACACAGCTTCGCCGGCGTTGAGGGCGGCGATCGCGCGGTGGCGCGACGTCAGGGAAGAGTGAACGTGATCGGCGGCGCGCCGCCACCAGGATTCACCGACACCTCGATGACACTCGTTGGAGCAGGGGGCGGCGTCCCGATTGTCGTGTCGCCGACCGTCGCGCCCGCGCCCGTCGTGTCGACCGCGACCGCGGCCGGGACACCGCCAAGGGTCCCGCCGGCCGTGACTCCCGGGTCGGATTCGGGACTCGACGCCGCGGCGACGCCGTCGTCGCCGCCGTCTGCGGCCACCGCGGCAGGAGCGGAGTCGACCGGCGCTGCCGAGTGCGGGCCTTGCGAGACGGTGTGGGTCGCCGCGCCACCCTGGGCCCGCGCCGCGGTCGTCTTCCCGGCCGTCCGCTTCGATGCGCTCGGAGTTTTGAGCGGACTCGACGTCGCGACCTGACCGACGTTGGCCGCCAACTCGCCGTTCGATCCGGGGGTCGCCAGCGCTGGTGCGCCGACGGAAGGGGTCAAGCCAGCCAATATCCCCGCGCCGACGGCCTCGACGATGACGCCAGCGGTGAGAAGGGCCGCCACCAACCGCCAACGACCGGTGGGCATGATGGTGGCTGCCGGAAGCCGGATTCGGGCGTGATGTGCGTCGTAGTAGTGCAAGGCCAGCGCGGCCATGTGCGTCCCTTTCCGTTTCGTGGCGAGTCATAGCGACTGACTCGCCACGTCGAGGAGGGGATTCGGCAGCCGGCCTGGCATTCCCTGCTCCCGAGAGGCCGTCAACTTGACGATCGAGGTCGCCGCGGCTTGGGCTTGGGCGCCTTGTACACAACGAGGACAACCGGACGGGGCCAGCCGTTGCCGCCTGGCTTTGGCGTGATCTGGACGACCGTGGCCCTCGACCTCATCGGCTTCGGGATCCTCTTCCCGGTTCTCGCTCGTTACGCCCGCGATGCTGGCGCGTCGCCGGCGACCGCCGGGTTGTTGGTGGCGTCGTTCTCGATTGCGCAGTTGGTGTTCTCGCCGATCACCGGCCGCCTTTCCGATCGCATCGGCCGCAAGCCGGTGATCATCATGTCGTTGGTCGGCACGGCGGTCGGCAGCTTGCTCACCGGACTCGCCGGTTCGCTGTGGCTGCTGTTTCTCGGCCGG
Organism: Acidimicrobiaceae bacterium; assembly: GCA_041166685.1. Lineage (GTDB taxonomy): Bacteria > Actinomycetota > Acidimicrobiia > Acidimicrobiales > JACDCH01 > DASUCS01. The sequence continues at coordinate 3,222 of JBEEGD010000134.1, forward strand.
ATCATCGACGGGGCGAGCGGAGCGAGCGTGTCGGTCGCGCAGGCCGCCGTCACCGATGTCGCCCCTCCCGAGGAACGAGCTCGTCTGCTGGGGCTGTTGGGCGCGGCCTTCGGCGCCGGGTTCGCACTGGGTCCGGCCATCGGTGGCATCGCCGCACTGGTGAGCCACCGTCTTCCGTTCTTCATTGCCGCCGGCATCGCCGCCGTGAACGCCCTCGTCGCGGTCAAACGTCTCCCCGAAACCCGCCGCACGCATTCTGGCGTCCAGACGTCCGAGATACCGGATCCGGGGACGCCAGAACGCACGCGGGGGTCGCTTCGCCGACTCGTGCTGGTGACGTTTGTGTCGCTCGTCGCGTTCAGCGGCTTCGAAGCAACGTTCTCGCTGCTCGCCGAAGCTCGCTTCAATCTGTCAGAGAGCTCGACCTACGGGCTGTTCTTTCTCGTGGGCGTCGGGCTCGTGCTCGTGCAGGGCGGCGCGATCCACACGGTGGTCGTGCGGTTGGGTGAGCGGCGCACGGTCCGTTTCGGTCTCGCATGCAATGCGGTCGGCTTGGCGCTCGTCGCCGTCGACGCCGGATGGGCGCCACTCACGCTCGCACTGTCGCTGCTGATCGTCGGCCAGGGCCTCGTCGCGCCGACCCTGTCGTCGCTCGTCGCAGCGCACGCGCCGCCGGAGCGGCGCGGGGAGAGCCTCGGTATCCAGCAGTCGGCCGGTGGGCTGGCCCGGTCGGTTGGCCCGGCGCTCGCGGGGTACCTGTTCGGCAGGTCGGTATCGGCGCCGTACCTTGTTGGCGCGGTGCTGGTGGTAGTGGCTATTTTGCTTGTTACCGACCGGTAACTTGGGAGTTCGACATGGCTGAGTTCTCCCTCGCTCTCAGCGAGGACCAGGAGCAGATCAAGCAATGGGTCCACGACTTCGCGGCGACGGTGGTGCGCCCCGCCGCCCATGAGTGGGACGAGCGCGAAGAGTTCCCGATGCCGATCGTGCAGGAGGCGGCCAAGATCGGCCTCTATTCGTTCGACTTCTTCGCGCAAGCCTCGATGAGCGACAACACGGGGCTCACGCTGCCGATCACGCTCGAGGAGCTGTTCTGGGGGGATGCCGGCATCGGCCTCGCCATCTTCGGCTCCGGGCTCGCGGCCGCAGGCATCGCCGGCAACGGCACGCCGGAGCAAGTCATGGAGTGGGTGCCGCAATGCTTCGGCAGCGGACCGGACGACATCATGATCGGCGCGTACTGCGTGTCCGAACCCGACGCCGGCTCCGACGTGTCGTCGTTGAAGACGAAGGCTGTCTACGACGAGGCCAAGGACGAGTGGGTCCTCAACGGCACGAAGGCGTGGGCGACGAACGGCGGCCTCGCGGACACGCACGTGGTGACCGCAACGGTCGATCCAAACCTCGGATCACGCGGTCAGGCGTCGTTCATCGTGCCGAAGGGAACGAAGGGCATCGCGCAGGGGCAGAAGTACAAGAAGCACGGCATTCGTGCGTCGCACACCGCCGAGGTCGTGCTCGACGACTGCCGTGTGCCGGGGCGGATGCTGCTCGGCGGCAAGGAGAAACTCGACGCCAAGATCGCCAAGGCCCGCGAGGGCGCGCACACCGGCGAGAAGCAGCCGGCGATGGCGACATTCGAGGCAACCCGTCCCGCCGTCGGCGCGCAGGCCATCGGCATCGCACGCGCGGCATACGAAGAAGCACTGGCCTACGCCAAAGAGCGGGTCGCGTTCGGCAAGCCGATCATCCAGAACCAGGCGATCGCCTTCATGCTCGCCGACATGATCACGGAGATCGACGCTGCTCGCCTGCTCGTGTGGCGCGCAGCGTGGCTCGCGCGCAACGGCGGCTACACGAACGCCGAAGGGTCGCAGTCGAAGCTCAAGGCAGGACGTGTTGCAGTGTGGGTCACCGAGCGCGCCATCCAGATCCACGGTGGCTACGGCTACACGCGCGAGTACCCGGTCGAGCGGATGCACCGCGACGCGAAGATCTACGACATCTTCGAAGGCACCGAGCAGATCCAACAGCTGGTGATCAGCCGGGCGATCTCGGGGCTTCGCATCGAGTAGCGCACCGGCCCGGTTCGATCTGGACATTTCGGACTAGCCTCCGCGGAAGTGGCGAGTTCGCGAGGTGGGCTGAGGCGGCGCTCCACATTGTCGAGCGTGGTGCTGGCGGCGATGGCGGTCATCCTCTTGCCGTTCGCCGTCTTGCTTCCCTTCATCGGTCCTACGGCCCAGGCTCAGGCGAGCGGCACGACCGTGAACATGGTCGACTTCAAGTTCGACCCCATTCGCCTGGAGGTGCCACTCGGGTCCACCGTCACGTGGGTCTACAAGGACACGCAATGCGATCTGATCCCGCCGTGTCCGGGTCACGACTCGCGGGCCGAAGTCAAGGGACCCGACGGAGAGCCGTTGTGGAAGACGGAGACGATCAAGGGTCAGGGCAAGACGGTCGCGGCCACGATGACGCAGCTCGGCGAGATCTCGTACATCTGCACGATCCACGCGGGTCCTCCGGCCAACATGCGTGCGACGATCGTCGTGGTGTCGGCCGCGACACCAGCGCCAGCCCCGGGACCTTCGACGACGCCTACCTCTGCGAGCGGCGGATCGACGACCACGGGACGCACGCTTCCTGCGACCGGGGGGAGCGTGCCGCTCGGCGTATCCGGCGTTGCTGCGGTACTGGCCGCGTGGGCGCTTCGCGTCCTGACGCGTCCCGCGCATGCGCGCCGCTAGAGCGCTCACCAGCGCGTGCTTCGTCGTCGGTGCGCTGGTCGCGCTGGTCGCGCTGGTCGCGCTGGCACCGCCGGCGGCCGCGTCGACCGCTCCCGTTCTCATCCGAGAGTTCGAGTACGACCCCGCGACCGTGGAGATCAATTCGGGGGACACGGTGTCGTGGACGAACGTTGCCGCGCGGAATCACACGGTGACCGCCGACGATGGCAGCTTCGACTCAGGTGACATCACTGTCGGGCAGAACTTCGCCATCACGTTCAACGCTCCCGGGACGTACGCGTACCACTGCACGATCCACGACAACCAGCGAGGAACGGTGCTTGTTCGGGGCGCGAGCCCTGGGGGCGGTGGAGGTCCGACGACCGCGCCGGCATCGTCTACCCAGCCGGTGGACACGGAGACGACGGCGCCGGCTCCTGCGCAGGACAGTTCGGGAGCGGCTGTGCCGAGCGGCGAGGCCAGCGCGACTCCGAGCTCGTTGCTGGTCGACGACGTCGCGACGGGAGGGACAGCGGCCGCCCCGCAGCCCGCGGCCAGTGTGCCTCGTGCCGCGTTGTCAGTAGTGACACGTCCTCCGTCGGCGGCGCGAGAGTTGGCGCCCGCGGCCGTGATCGTCGCGCTGCTCGCGCTCGCGGCGGCGCTCGCCGGACATCTGTCGTTTGGAGTCCTCCGCGTTGCCGGCGCCGGCACCGGGGGCGCGCCGGCGCACCTCGGCCCGCTCGACCGCACCGTCGGCCCTCGTGTCGTCGCCGGGGGTCTCACGCTGTTGACCGGAGCAATCCACCTCACGCTCGAACTGCGGATCCACTATCCCCAACCGGTGGGAGCGTCTTTCTTCGGCCACGCGGTGCTCGCAGCCGCACTCGCCGTCGCACTCGTCAGGTATCCGAGCGTCGCGGTGGCAGGGGCAGCCGCGGCGTTCCACGCCGTCTCGATCGGTGCCTTCTGGCTGAGTCGTACGAGCGGTTTGTTCGACGTTCACGAGTCGGGGTGGCAGCCCTCACCGGAGGCCGCCTTGAGCATCGGTGCCGAAGCCGGCGCGATCGTGTTCTGCGTTCTCCTGGCCCGGCAGCTGATGTTCGGCGGCGCCGACCGCGATTAGCGTGCGGCCGTGCGCGTCGCGGAGATCATGGAGCGCAACGTCGTCACGGTGGCGCCCGAAGACACCCTCGCCGAAGCGGCGCGGCTGTTGCGCACTCACCAGATCTCCGCACTCATGGTGGTCGACGGTCGCCGTCCGATGGGCATCCTCACCGAACGCGACATCGTGCAATCGGTCGTGGACGGTGTCGACCCCGCAGTGACGCCGGTCGACAAGCAGATGACCGCTGCCCTTGTCACGCTCGCGCCCGACGCCGACGTGAGCGAGGCCCCGGAGTTGATGGCTCGGCATGGGATCCGTCATCTGCCGGTTGTCGAGCGGGGTGAGCTCGTCGGACTACTGACAAATCGCGATCAGTTCGCGCCGCGCCCTGAGCATCGGCCGGCGAGCGACTTCGGGGCGCCAGGCGCGGTGTCGCACTTCAAGGGCCCCTACAGCAGCGGCCCTCCGAAGTCGGCGCTCGAGGTCGAGACGCCTGCGCTCGACAAGTTCGGCCTCGCCGAGATTCGCCGCATGGTCGTGATCTATTTCGTGCTCGTCACGAGCATCCTGCGCCGCCTCGCTCGGCGAGTGATGCGGCCCGGAGGCGAGCCGTGGTTGACGGTCGCGGCGGAAGGTGTGGTGGATGGCTTCGAGATCCTCGGCCCGACGTTCGTGAAGCTCGGTCAGCTGATCGCGTCGTCGCCGAGCATGTTCCCGGCGCCGCTCGCTGACGCGTCGTTGCGTTGTCTCGACGAGGTGCCACCCTTCGACGGCGAGACGGCTCGGGAGATGATTCGCAAGGATCTCGGCCGCCCACCCGCGCAGATCTTCAAGAGCTTCGACGACAGCCCGCTGTCGGCCGCATCGATCGGACAGGTCCACGGCTGTGTCTTGCCCGACGGACGCGAGGCGGTGATCAAGTTGCAGCGGCCGAACATCCGCGAACGGATGACGACCGACCTGCGCATCATGCAACGACTGGCACGCACGCTCGAGCGGACCAAGCTCGGCCAGAGTGCCAACCTCACCGGGGCGATCGCCGATTTGCATGCGAACACCTTCAAGGAGCTCAACCCCGCGCTCGAGGCGCACCGCCAGACGCTGTTCCGCGACCGCATCAGCGCCTTCGGCGACAACTCCCACATCACGGCGCCCGAGGTGTATTGGGACTACTGCGGGCCGCACATGATCTGCATGGAGCGCATGTCAGGTGTGCCGATGGACGAGTTCGACGCGATTCGCGAGAGGGGCGTCGACGGCGAGCTCGTCCTGCGGCGCGGCGTGAAGGTGTGGATGGAAGCCGCCATGGTCCACGGCCCGTTCCACGGCGACGTCCACGCGGGCAACCTCTGGGTGCTCGACGACGGCCGGGCCACCTACCTCGACTTCGGGATCATGGGCGAGTTGACGGACGACTGGAAGCAGCTCATCCGTGACATGTTCTTCACGTCGATGATCGACGGTGACTTCGGCCGCATCGCTCGCGCCTTCAAACGGGTGGGTGCCTTCCCCGAGGACATCGGCACCGACGAGGAAGTCGGCATGCGAATGCAGCTGGCATTCGGGCCCATGCTCGATGTCGGGATCTCGGCGGTGAGCCTTGGCGACGTCTTCAAGTCGATTGTGCAGATGATGGAGCAGTACGGCGTGCCGAGCCCTCAAGAGCTGATGCTGGTAACCAAGCAGCTGCTCTACTTCGAGCGCTATGCCAAGGTGCACGCGCCCAACTGGGCACTCGCGCGTGACACCTTCCTGGTGAAGAACATCTTCCCTGAGGAAGCAGCCAAGAAGGCCGCCGAGCTCGGCATTGAGTTTCCCGACTGACTCGAGTGCGTCAGGTGCAGTTCGCGCAGCTGCCCAGCAAGTCGAGTCGGTGGTGGGTGGGATGGAAGCCCGTCCTGCGGGCGATACCGGCCATGGCGGAGGTCAAGCGCTCCTCCAGCTGCTTCGACACGGTGAAGTCCTCAACCGCACCACATGTCGAACAGATCAGGTGGTGGTGGTGCTCAGTGAGGTCCTCGGCGAGCTCGTAGCGAGCGAAGTCGTCGTGGGTCACGACTCGGCGGACCGCGCCGACCTCCTCGAGAATGGACAAGTTGCGATACGCGGAGCTTTGTGGGAGCGACCGTCGCCGGTTCAGTAGTTCGGGGATGGTGAGCGGTCGATCGGCCTCGCTGAGAATCTCGACGAGTGCGCGGCGGTTGGTCGTGTAGCGCTGGTCGGCCTCGCGCAGCCGATGCGCCACCAAGTCGTGGAGATCGCCAGCCACAAGGGACACCGTAGCTCACCGCCGCCGAGAATCAGTCTCATTCCATTTGTAATGAGAACGGATCTCGTTTATCGTCGAGGTCGTGCGCAAGCTCGCCGTGTTGCTCGTGTTGGTGGCCGCGTGCAGTACCAAGTCGGCCAGCACGGCGCAGACGTCGAAGATCGAGGTCGCGGCCTCGACCACCGCCTGGGGCAGCCTCGCCGCCGCGCTCGGCGGCGACCGGGTGCACGTCACCAACATCGTCTCGAACCCCGACGCCGACCCGCACGACTACGAGCCGACTGCCGCCGACGCTCGCACGCTCTCGACGGCGCAGTACGTGATCTTCAACGGCGTCGGCTACGACGAGTGGGCGCGGCGGGTCGTGGACAGCAACGGAAGCACGACTCAGACCGTGCTCGACATCGGCAACGTGGTGGGCGCCAAGAGTGGCGACAATCCGCATCGCTGGTACTTCCCCGACGACGTCCGCAAGGTGGTCGCCCGGATCGTCGAGGATTACAAACGCATCGACCCGAGAGACGCTACGCAGTACGAGCAGCGCGGGACCGCTTTCCTTGCGGGCGAGTTCAAGAAGTACGACAACGTGTTGAACACGATTCGTCAGCGCTACCCCGGCGTCCCGGTGGGCGCGTCGGAGAGCCTGTTCGTCGGCATCGCGGACGCAACTGGACTCGATCTGACGACACCGCGATCGTTTGTCACGGCGATCAGCGAGGGTGTCGAGCCGAGTCTGCAGGACAAGACGGCGGTTGATCAGCAGATCGCGTCCAAGACCATCAAGGTCTACGTCTTCAATCCGCAGAACTCGACGCCCGACGTCGCGAACTTGGTAGCCGAGGCGCATCGGCAGGGCATACCGGTGGTGGAGTTCACGGAAACGCTTGTCCCCGAAGGCGCGACGTTCGTGGAGTGGCAGGTCGGTCAACTCCAGGCGCTAGCCGACGCGCTCGCGACCGCGACGGGCCGGTGACAGAACCGGCGCTCGTATTTCGTGGTGCCGGAGTTCGTCTCGGCAGACGCACGATTTGGCGCGAGGTCGATGCCCAGGTCGAGCGCGGCGAGTTCGTTGCCGTTCTTGGACCAAATGGCGTGGGCAAGTCCACGTTGGTCAAGGCCGTGGTGGGGCTCATCCCGTTGGCCGAGGGCGAGATGGAGGTGTTGGGTGAGCCGCCGGGGCGACGCAATCGCGACATCGGTTACCTGCCGCAGCGCCGCAGCTTCGAACCCGAGCTCCGAGTGCGCGGGGTCGACATCGTGCGTCTCGGGCTCGACGGTGACCGGTGGGGCCTCCCGCTCGGGTTGTTGGGAGGCCGCGAGCGCCGTCGCCGCGATGCCGAACGCGTGGACGAAGTGGTCGGGCTCGTCGGTGCGACGGCGTACGCCCGCCGTCCGATCGGGCAGCTCTCCGGCGGGGAGCAGCAGCGGTTGCTGATCGCTCAGGCGCTCGTACGCGACCCCGCGCTGTTGCTGCTCGATGAGCCGCTCGACAGTCTCGACCTTCCCAATCAGGCGGCGGTGGCCGAACTCGTTGCGGGGATTTCACGCGACAGGAACGTCACCGTGCTGCTCGTGGCCCACGACGTGAATCCGATCCTGCCGTACCTCGACCGAGTGATCTATCTCGGTCACGGTGGTGCGTTGATCGGTGCGCCGCAAGACGTGATCACCAGCGACTCACTCTCCAAGTTGTACGAGACACCGATCGAGGTGCTGCGAGCGTCCGACGGACGGTTGGTCGTCGTCGGACAGCCGGAGGCCCCCGCTCACCACAGCGACCGGCACCAGCACTGACGATGCTCGCTGACGGCGCGGCGCTCACGTGGAACCTCGGCGACGACGTCCGTCAGATGTTCGCATTCCCGTTCATGGTCAACGCGTACCGCGCCGGCACGATCGTCGCGATCCTCGCCGCGGTCGTCGGATGGTTCATGGTCTTACGACGCCAGACGTTCGCGGGCCACACGCTCGCGGTTGTCGGTTTTCCGGGAGCGGCCGGTGCATCGCTCGTCGGGGTGAGCACGCAGTTCGGCTACTTCGGCTTCTGTACCGCGGCCGCCATCGTGATCGGCGCCGTGCCCAGAGCCGCGGGGGAGCGCCATCGCTCGGAGTCGGCCGCGATCGGCACCGTCCAAGCGTTCGCGCTGGCGTGCGGGTATCTGTTCGTCACGCTGTACGGCGGCAACCTCGGCGGCGTCACCAGCCTGCTGTTCGGCACGTTCTTCGGCATCACGAACACTCAGGTCGTGGTGCTGTTGGCCGTCGCGTGCGCGGTGATCGCACTCGTGGCCATTGGCGCCCGCCCGCTGTTGTTCGCGTCGGTTGATCCTGATGTTGCGTCGGCACGCGGTGTGCCCACGCGGGCGCTCTCGATCGGGTTTCTTGTGGTGCTGGGCGTGGCGGTCGCCGAGGTGAGCCAGATCACTGGATCACTGCTGGTGTTCTCGCTGCTCGTGCTTCCGCCGGCGGCCGCCCAACGTCTGAGCGCCCGTCCCGCGGCCAGTTTGGTGCTCGGCATCGTCATCGCGCTGCTGGTCACGTGGGTGGGGCTGGGAGCGGCGTTCTTCTCGCCGTACCCCAGCGGATTCTGGATTTCGACATTGGCGTTCGGCGCCTACGCCGGGGCGGCGCTCGGAGGGCGGCGGTGACCTACGCGCTTGTCGGAGGAACGGCGATCGCGCTCGCGTCGGGACTCGTCGGGTACTTCCTCGTCCTGCGCGACCAACTCTTCACCGGAGACGCGCTGAGCCACGTGGCGTTCACCGCGGCGCTCGCCGCGCTCGCCGCCGGCTACGACCTTCGCCTCGGGCTCTTCGTCGGGACGGTGGCCGTCTCGCTGCTGCTCGGCACGCTCGGTCCGAAGGGTCGGGCCGACGACGTCGTCATCGGCGGCGTGTTCGCGTGGGTGCTCGGACTCGGCGTCTTATTCCTGTCGATCTTCAGCGCTTCAAGCGCCTCTGCAAACACCTCGGCTGGGGTCAGCGTGCTCTTCGGCTCGATCTTCGCGCTCGATGCCGCCCGCACGGTGACGGCAGTAGTGGTCGCGATCGTGGTGTGCGCGGGCCTGGTGGCAATCGCTCGACCATTGCTTTTCGCCAGCATCGACGAGGCCGTTGCCACCGCGCGCGGCGTGCCCGTCCGCGCCCTGGGCTACGGGTTCCTCGTGCTCGTCGGCCTCACGGTCGCGGAGGCCGCGCAGGCGGTCGGCGCGCTACTGCTCTTCGGGCTCCTCGCCGCGCCCGCGGGAGCCGCGCTCCGACTCACGGGTCGCCCCTTCGCCGGCTTCTGGCTGTCGGGCGCGCTGGCGGTGGTCATGACCTGGGCCGGACTCTTGCTCAGCTACGCGGTCCCGAGCCTGCCGGCCAGCTGTGCGATCGTCGGGACCGGCACCGTGCTGTACTTGGTCGTCCTGATCGGTACCGCGCGGGGAGCACCGAAAACATGAGCGACACATCGCAGGGTCCGGGATGGTGGCAGGCCTCTGACGGCAAGTGGTACCCCCCGGAGCAGGCGCCCACTGCGGCACAACCCATTTCCGAACCGACGGCGACGCAACCGGCCGCCGGCCCTCCGGTGTACGCCGACCCCGCCGCACCCGCGGCGGCTGCAGCCGGAGGCGGCGGTGGTGCGAAGGTGATCGCGATCGTCGTCGCCCTCGTGCTGATCGCCGGAGGCGCGGCCTTCGCCCTCACTCGGAGCAGCGGTGGAGGCGGGAGCGTGAAGGCCTTCTGCGACAAGGCGAAGTCATTGCAGCAGGACACGTCGTTGGACAAGGCATTCAACGACCCGGCGAAGATCGATTCGGCGCTCGCGAAGTTCGACGACCTCGCCAAGACGGCGCCGAGCGAGATCAAGAACGACATGAATACGTTGGTCGACGCCGTCAAGAAGATCGCAGGGGCAGTGAAAGCGGCGGGCAACGACCCCAGTAAGCAGTTCGGAGCCGTTTTCGGCGCGATCGCCCAGCTCGATCAGAAGAAGCTCGAGCAGGCGACCAAGAACATCGAGACGTTCGGCAAGACGAAATGCGGTGCCGACTTCAGCCTCTCGGACTCATCGAGCTCGTCGTCAAGTGACTCGTCATTGTCGAGCCTCAACCCGAGCGACAGTTCGTTCTCGTTCGACGACAGCTCGTTCTCGTCGTTCCTCTCCTCGTTCAGCAGCGACTTCGGATCCGACTTCTTCAGCACGAGCAGCTGACTTCGTCCCGCACTCGGGCGGCACTCACTGGCCCCCGACGCCTCTCAGGCCGGCCCACGCGAGCGACGCCACCTGCTCGGCCAGCTCGTCGGCGCCCCCCGTCATGCCGTTGGCGAGCCAGTGGCGGCTCGTTCCTTCGGCGACGCCGACGATGCCGTGGGCAAGGAGCAGGCGGCGGTCGTCGTCGAGTCCGTCCACGACGATGAGGGACGCGATGGTCTCGGCGATCGACACCTCGACGCTGCGGACGGCATCGGCGAACTCTTGGTCGCGCCGAGCGCCACCACCGAAGAGCAGCTGGAATTCCTGCTGTTGCGAGGCGACGAACGTGAAGTAGGCGCGGAAGCCGGCGCGGACCTGCTCGCGGGGACTGCCGGCTTCGCTGGTTGCCTTCCCGATGGTGTCGCGCAGCCGGCCGCCAACGTCTTCGAGCAGCTCGAGATACAGCGCGCGCTTTGACCGAAAATGCTGGTAGAGGACGGGTTTGGTGACTCCAGCGGCTTCGGCCAGGTCGTTCATCGACGTGGGGTGATAGCCCCGCTCGGCGAAGACCTTCATCGCCACGTCGAGCAGCTGTCGACGGCGGCGAGGGGCGGGCAAACGGGTCGACATGGATCGGTCTCTTGGGAGGAGTTGGGGACGATCATGGCGAACAAAAGCGCTGTGAGGCCAGCCCGTCAAACGCCTTCCACCACGAGCCGTCGACCGCCGGAGCCCTTCCGGCCGCTTCCGGCCCGAAAGATGGGCGTGAGCCTCCTCTCCACGCAAGCCCGGCGTCGCCGGTACCGGGGCACGCTCCCGCCCCGTGCCGGCCACTCGGGCTGGTGACGCCGAGGCAATAGGGGCTGCTCAGCGCCCCCTATTGCCTCGAGCAATCACTTCAGTACTGGATGACGGACCGAGCGACCTCGCCGGCTTCCATCGCTTTGAAGGCGTCGTTCACATCGTTGACGCTGATGCGCCGTGAGATCAGCTCGTCGAGCTTGAGCTCGCCGCTCTTGTAGTACTCCAGCAGCTTCGGCACGTCCTGCTGCACGTTGGACGATCCGTACCAGCAGCCCTTGATGGTCTTCGACATCAGGACGACGCCGAAGAACGCTGGCAGCTCGAGCATGACCTCCATGCGAGGCACGCCGACGAGCACGGCTTCGCCACCGCGTCGGGTCATCATTATCGTCTGCTCGATTGTTTGCTTCAGGCCGATGACCTCGAAGGCGACGTCGACACCGCGCTGCTGCGTCAGCTCCATCACCTGCGAGACCGGATCGCCGTCGCTCGCATTCACGAGCGTCGTCGCGCCGAACTGCTTCGCCATGTCGAGCTTGTTCGGCAACATGTCGATCGCGATGATCTCCTCGGCGCCGGCGATCTTGGCACCCTGGATGACGTTGAGGCCGACGCCGCCACATCCGATGACCGCAACGGTGTCGCCCTTGGTGATGTTCGCGGTGTTCAACGCCGCGCCCACACCGGTGAGCACGCCGCACCCGATGAGCGCGCCGATCTCGAGCGGCACGTCCTTCGGGATCTTCACCGCGCCGATCGCCGGGATCACCGCTTGCTCGGAGAACGTGCCCGAGCACGCCATCTGCTTGATCGGCTCGCCGCCGCGTGAGAACCGGGTCGATCCGTCGAGCAGACCCCCCGTGACCATTGCCATCTGACCGGCCTCACAGAGGAAGCCTTGGCCCTTCTTGCAGAAGAAGCACTCGCCGCATTGCGGGACCCATGACACCACGACGTGATCGCCGACCTCGAAGTCCGTGACTCCGTCGCCCAGCTCTTCGATGACGCCGGCTCCCTCGTGTCCGAGCACCATCGGGAACGCACCCATGAGCGTGCCGTTCTGAATCGACAGATCGGAGTGGCACACGCCGGACGCGCCCATGCGTACTCGCACCTCTCCGGCGTGGGGCGCGTCGAGCTCGAGCTCTTGGATCTCGAGCGGCTCGTTGAGCCCAACGCATACGGCAGCCTTCGGCATTGCGGTTCCCCTCGTCGGATCAGGACACGTCAGCGGCGACTTTGGCACTGAGCTCGGCTACCGACCAAGTTCGCGGTCCTCGCGCTCGGCCGCCTTGACGGCGTACCCGAAGACGATTGCCGGCGCGAGCACCGCGGACCCAACGCCGAGGCTCCCGATGATCAGTGCTACGAGGAGGTCGGAGTAGCCGCCGACGAAGCCGACGACGAACAGCACGATCGCGAGGCCGAAGAGGCTGTAGCCGACGCGCTGGCCGAGCTCCGTGAGTCTGGCGATGCGCGCTCGCCGCGCGAGAACCGGGTCGTGCTCGTTCATGGCCACCAGCCTGCTTCGTCGAGCAAGGCGCGCAGTGCACCGGCCATCCGATCGAAGGAGAAGTACTCGACGGCGATGCGTTGGTTGCGGTCGAGCACCGCCTCGTCAGGATCGCCGAGGAACCGATCGAGGTCCGGCGGATACTGCGGGTCGAACCACTCGAACCCAAGCGATCGCAGCTCATTCGCGACGGGGTAGTCGCCGACCGCGACAGGGCGACGGTGCAGAGCGGCCTCGATCGGCGGGTTGCCGAAGCCTTCCCACGTCGATGGGAAGGCGACGGCGTCGGCGGCGGCATAGGCGTCGCGCATGTCGCCGGGGCTCGGACGATGGATCACGCGGCAAGCCGCGTGCGCGAGCACGGCCTCGAGCTCGGCGCCGTACCCGTCTTCCGCGGGACCGAGCAGCCAGTAGGTCGCGTTCAGCTCCTCGGCGAGCCGCACCGCGCCCGGGACGTTCTTGCGCGGGATGGCTCGGACTGGATGGATCAGCAGACGTTCGGCGTCGACGACGTCGAGCGTCTCACGCGTCTTCTCGCGGTCGCCGGTAGGAGGGTCGGGATCGAAGCCGTTGTAGATCGTCGTTGCGCTGATGCCGCGGACCGCGAGTTCGTCGCGCGTGAGCTGGTTGATCGTGACATGGCGCCATGCCGGGTCGTCCAGCGGCAACTCCGTGCAGTGGGCGTACTGCACTTGTTGCCACGGCGGATCGTGGTGATGCATGACGGCGGGGCGACCGCTCAGGAACCGTCCGAGTACGCGGGCGGCCGGTAGGTTCAGCGGGATCGTGCAGAGGTTCTCGACCACCACGAGGTCAACGTCGTCCAATGCGGTCGCGAGGTCGCCGGTGCTGGGGGGCTCGGACGCACCAATGGCGAGGCCGGGAAGCAGCCGATCGACCGGTCCTTCGCCGGCGACGGTCAGGACATCGAAGCCGAAGCCGTTGAGAGCCCGCGCCCATGACGCCGCGACGATCGACACACCGTCGGACAGACCGAGGCGGAACGAAACGATCGCGCACGTGGGCATCGAGCCGTGACGGTACTCAGCGATCGCGTTCGGGCGGTCATGGAGGCGCATTGGCAACCCGAGGGCTACACGGTTCCGAACGCCATCATGTATCCGTTCGCATGGCTGTGGGACTCGTGTTTCCACGTGCTGATCTGGGCGGCGCTCGGCGATGGCGAACGGGCGATCACCGAGCTTGCCCACGTGTTTCGGTGCCAGGACGACCGCACCGGTTTCGTACCGCACCTCGACTACCAACGTGACCCAGACCACCACCGCGGCTTCTGGGGCAAGTCAGGCGCGTCGACGATCACGCAGCCGCCGATGTTCGGCCACGCGGTCGCGCAGTTGCAAGGTCAGGGGATCCAGGTGCCCGCGGAGCTCGTCGAGCGGGCCATTGCCGGCGTGCAGTTCTTCCTCCGCGACCGGCTTCATCCTTCGGGTCTGGTCGCGGTCGCGCACCCTTGGGAGACCGGGTGCGACGACAGTCCTCGCTTCGATCATTGGGGCGCGGCCGATGCATCGCGTTGGTACGACGTGAAGGGAGCGCTTGTCGCTTCGCCAACCGATGTCGCGTTCGACTGTGCGCCGGTGTCGCTCAGTGCTCTCGTCGCGTGGAACGGCGCACAGCTCGGTGTCGACACGCGCGGATTGATCGCCGCGCTCGCTGCTCGGTGGGACGGCACAGCCACGACGTGGGTCGACGGCGGCGCGGGTGAGCACTCGTCGGGTCGGGCGCGCACGCTCGAAGCCTTGCTGCCACTCCTTGTGCTCGATCAGCCGGCCGCGATGGCGCAGGTGACCGATCCTGACGCGTTCGGCGCACCGTACGGACCACGTGGCGTGCATCGCGCCGAACCGACCTTCGAACCCCGTCGCTACTGGCGCGGTCCCGTGTGGCCGCAGCTCGCTTACTTGCTGTGGCGGGCGGGTGCGGATGTCGCGGAGACCAGTGTTCGCGGCGCGTCAACGTCCGGACTCGCCGAGTACTGGGACGCGAGCGACGGCACCGCGCTGGGCGCAGCGCCCCAGTCGTGGTCCGGCTTGGCGGTGCTCATGGAGTGACGGCGCCGCTGTCGCCGAGCGAGGTTGGCGATCACGTCGACCGTGGCCACCGCGATGATGAGGTCGCCCAACGACACCACTTGGCCGCGCATCGGGAAGACGTCACTCAGCATCTCGAGCTGATCGCCCGGCCGCTTGAGGTGACGAGGACCGCGGAGCTCGATCTGCGTCACGTCGGCGCTCGACGCGACCTTCGCGGCCACCAGCGCCTGAGGCTGCACCGGCATGCCGTCGTTCACCATGATCACCAACAAGTTGGCGCACAACCCGATGGTCATCACGCCCATGCCGGTGAGGTGGAGGTTGGCGATGCCGAAGCCGATCAGCGCGCACACCGCGATGAACGCAATGGGCACCGCGGTTTTGCCCTGAAGGCGGGACGCGAGGAGTTGGCCGGAGACTCCGGCCACCAGCACGCCGACGGCGCGGACGTTCGGGCGGGCGAAGCGTGTGGAGCGAGGTCGGAGTCCGAGCCCGATACCGAGCCCGAGCATGACGGCGACGACCGTGAGCAGCACTCGATCGACCGTACCCTCGCCCGAACTACGGTCCGCGGCATGTACGAGTCCCTTTTGTACGACGTGAGCGATGGTGTGGCCACCATCACCATCAACCGCCCCGAGCGCCGCAACGCGTTGTCGTGGACGGTGATGTCCGAGCTCCGTGACGCGTTCGAGTCGGCGAAGGCCGATTCCGAGGTCCGGGTGGTCACGCTGACCGGAGCAGGTGACAAGGCGTTCTGCGCTGGCGCGGACCTCACTGGAATGCGTGACGGCGCGGGATGGGCCGAACAGCACGACGGCCGCGGTGAGCTCACCCACCTGTTTCGCACCATGTGGGAGCTCGGCAAGCCGATCGTCGCCAGAGTGCGCGGGTACGCATTAGCCGGCGGCTTCGGCTTGTGCTTGGCGTGCGATGTCGTGATCGCGTCCGACGACTCGCAGTTCGGTACGCCGGAGATCAACGTCGGGTTGTGGCCGTTCATGATCACCGTGCCGCTGATGCGGTCGATGCCGCCGAAGGTCGCCCTCGAGCTGATGATGACCGGCCGCCGGGTGAGCGCGGAGGAAGCAGTCCGCATCGGCTTCGTGAACCGCGTGGTTCCGGTCGCGGAGTTGGACAACGCGGTCGACGAGCTCACGTCGTCCTTGGCGGCCAAGTCGCCGGCGATCATGAAGCTCGGCCGCGATTCCTTCTACGCCGTGTGGGACCAACCGGCAGAGAGCGCGCTGCGCTTGCTGCACTCGATGCTCACGATCACGTCGGCCACCGAGGATGCCGCCGAAGGCATCGCCGCCTTCGCCGAAAAGCGCGAACCCAACTGGAAGGGCCGGTGACATTTCCTCGAAATCCCACTCAGACGTACACAAATCTGTGTACGTCTGAGTGGGATTTGGGATCAGAGGCCGAACTTCTGGCGGAGTTGTTTGGCGATGTCGCTCGAGAGGCACTTGTCGAATGCCTGCCCGAACGACTGACGCACGTCGTTCGGCAACGTCTTGGGGTCCGGTGCCTCTGACGCGATGCTCGTCAGGGCGTTGGTGCGGACGGTCGCGGTGATCTCGTTCACGAGGCAGTCGGCTTGAGCCGACGAGATGCGGCCCGCCGCCCCTTGCTGGAAGCCATCCGCCAACGTGCGAGCCATCGACCGGGCGAGGGCCTGATCTGACCCGGATGACACCGAGCCGCTCGACGCGCTGCTCGGCCGGTTCGCCGGCCCCTTGTCGTCGCTGCACGCCATCAAGAGCGCAAGCGACAGCGCGACAACAACGACCCCCCGATGCATGCGGGAGTGGAGTGTAGGTTCCGCTCATGGCCGACAACCTGCACGACTGGAAACCGCTCGTCGAGGACGTGCAGGTTCGCAAGGACACCGCGCTCGGAATGGGTGGTCCTGACCGGATCGCGCGCCAGCGGGAGCTGGGCAAGCTGCCTGTGCGGGAGCGCCTCGACATCCTGCTCGACGAGGGTTCCTTTGTGGAGTACGGCGAACTGGCCGACCACATGGATCCTTCGTTGGCTGCACGCGGCTCGTTGGCGGCCGACGGTGTTGTCACCGGTATCGGGCACATCGACGGCCGGCGGGTTGCGATCATCGCGTACGACTTCACCGTCATGGCCGGCTCGATGGGCCAGGTCGGCGAGCAGAAGACGGCGCGCATGCGCGAGGTCGTCCTCCGTCAGCGCATCCCGCTCGTCTACTTGCTCGACTCCGGCGGTGCGCGCATTCAGTCGACCTCCGGGTCGACATTCGCGGGAGCGGGCGCGCTGTTCCGCGAGCAGGTTGTGCTCTCGGGGGTTGTGCCGCAGGTGGGGGCCATGCTCGGACACTGTGCCGCGGGCACCGCCTACATCCCCGCGCTCACTGACTTCGTCCCAATGGTGAAGGGCACGTCGTCGATGGCGCTCGGCGGACGTCACCTCGTCAAGGCCGCGACCGGTGAAGACGTCACCGAGGAAGAAATGGGCGGCTCGGAGGTGCACAACAAGATCAGTGGCTGCGCCGACCAGGAAGTCGAGTCCGACGTCGAGTGCCTGCAGATGGTGCGCAAGTACCTGTCGTTCTTCCCGAGCAACAACCAGCAGGCCCCACCGGTCATCGAAAGCGATGATCCCGTCGACCGCCGAACCGAAGAGCTGTACGACATCGTGCCCACTGCCCCGCGGCGCGCGTACGACACGAAGAAGGTTGTCGCTGCGATCGTCGACAACGCGGACTTTCTCGAGATCAAGCCACAGTTCGCTCGCAACATCGTCACCGCACTGGCGCGGATCGGGGGGCGCCCCGTCGGGATCCTCGCCAACCAACCGATGGTGCTCGGCGGGGCCCTCGACGTGAACGCGGCTGACAAGGCGGCGCGCTTCGTGTGGTTGTGCGACGCGTTCGAGATCCCACTCGTCTTCTTGCACGACGTGCCCGGATTCATCGTCGGATCGGCGGTGGAGAAGCAGGGGATCATCCGTCACGGCGCCAAGATGCTGTTCGCCGTCTCCGAGGCGACGGTGCCGAAGGTGTCGATCGTGCTCCGCAAGAGCTACGGCGCCGGCTACTTCGTGATGAACGGGCTGGCCTACGAAGCCGACTACCTGGCCATCTGGCCAACCGCCGAAATCGCGGTGATGGGCCCGGACGGGATGGTCAACATCACGATGCGCAAGCAGCTGGAGCAGATCCCGGAGGGCAAGGAGCGTGACGAGGCCCGCATCGCGATGGCCGAGGAGTTCCGCAAGAACATCGACCCCTACATCGCGGCCGGCCACGCGCAGGTCGACGACGTCATCGATCCGGCCGACACCCGCCTCGCGATCTGGCGCGGGCTCGAGGCGTCGGCCACCAAGACCGTGCAACGCCCGTGGCGCAAGCACGGCGTACTCCCGGTCTGACCAAACCTCGGTAGGTTGGCCGAATGCCCGAGGTGAGAGCAGAGATCACTGCCAACGTTTGGCAGGTGCGTGTCGAGGTGGGCCAGAGCGTCGACGTCGGCGACGAGCTGGTCATCCTCGAGTCGATGAAGATGGAGATTCCGGTGCTCGCGCCCCTCGCCGGCACGATCTCCGAGCTTGCCGTTGCTCCCGACGATCAGGTCACAGAAGGTGACTTGATCGCGGTGATCGACGAGTGATCCATCACGAACAGCGCGGGCCCGTCGCGCTCGTGACGATCGATCGACCAGAGCGGCGCAACGCCGTTGATCGCGACGCATTGCAGGGGCTCGAAGCGGCCATCGCTGACGCCCAGAAGGCCGATCCGGTCACCCGCGTCTTCGTTCTCACCGGCGCCGGCGGACACTTCTGTGCGGGTGCCGATCTGACCGGGCTGGAGGACGAGAGCTTCGCTGCGTCGCTGCGCGTCGTGCTCCAGGGGCTGCGCGATGCGCCGTTTCCCACGATCGCGGCCGTCGACGGTGCGGCGCTCGGCGCGGGCACGCAACTCGCGATTGCGTGTGACCTGCGCGTGGCCACGACCGGCGCTCGATTTGGCATTCCCGCCGCGAAACTCGGCCTGATGGTCGACCACTGGACCGTACAGCGGCTCGCGTTGCTCGCCGGTCACGGTCCGGCGCGGGCGATGCTGCTTGCCGCCGAGGTGATGGGCGGCGACGACGCCGTCCGCCTCGGCCTTGCTCAACGCGCCGGAGATCTCCGCGACACGCTGGCGTGGGCGGAGGAAATCGCGACGCTGGCGCCACTCACGATCCAAGGCCACAAGGTGGCGCTGAACCGGCTCGAGCCCGATCTCGGGAACGATCCGGCGGTCGGCGCCGCGTTCACGCGGGCATGGGCCAGTGCGGACTTGCGCGAGGGCCTCGCGGCCTTTCACGAACGTCGCTCACCCACTTTTCGCGGCGAGTGAAGTCGTCGTCGACGACGACGTTGTAGCCCGCACAGAGCCCGTCAGTTCGGCGAAGTTGGTGTCGTGTACGGCGCAAACCACGACGCGTTCGCCGTGCTTCCACCCCGCGGCGTCGGGCTTTACGACCGCGAAGTCCAAGTTCGACTTTCGGTAATCGACCCCCAGAGCCGGCTCGAAGGCGGCCAAGCACTGATCGTCGGCGAACGCGGTCATCGCCTCGTCGCCGGGATACGGCGCGCCGGCACGATCTGGGTCGCGCGCCACGGCGTACACCTCATGTTGATGGGCATCCGCGCACGCGACGAGCTGCACGCCGTGGAGGTCGATTGAAGTGCCGGGCGCAAAATGGTCGGTGTTGAAGCAGTCGCCCACGGCAAGCGTGGGTGGGGGCGCCGGCGGTTCCGATGCGTCAAACGATGAGTTCGTTGCGAATGGATTGAACGCGCTCGACCTCGCAGACGGTGCCTTTGAATCCGAGCAAGCCGCCACCGCGACGAGTGCGCACGCCGCGACCAAGGTCCGCCGTCCCAGTCTCATTGGTCGGCCGTCTCGCGTGCGGCGATGAATGCAAGCGCGCTGACTGCGAGACCACAAGCGCCCGCCAAGATCAGCACGGCGCGTGGCGAGAGCGCGTCCACGAGCGCGCCGCCGCCGACGTACGAGATCGCGGCGGCCAGACCCACGCCGCCGTACAGGTTGGCGAAGACGCGGGCTCGGATCTCCGGCGGTGCCGAACGTTGCACCAACGTCGTGGTTCCAACGTCGACGAGGCTGGCGCCGATGCCGCGTCCGGCCTGTGCGATCACTGCGAGCAGCAACACGGGCGCGAGGCCCGTGAACAGATTTCCGACGCTGCAGATTGCGAACCCGATCACGGCGACGCGCGCGCCGGCGCTCGCTGTTCTTCGGCTCAACGCGAGGAAGCCCAGGAGCAAGCCGGCACCAACGCCGGCATAGAGCAGGCTCACGCCCGAGTCGCCGCTGTGAAACGTCTCCCTGCCCAGGAAGGCGAGCGCGACGTCGTCAGCCGCCGTGAAGGCGACCAGGCCGAAGAAGCCAAGCGCGATCGCCCGGACCGTGCGGTGACGCCACATCCAGACGAGCCCGTCCTTTGCGTCAGTGAACACGCCGTCACCACTCTTCACTCCGACGGCAACGCGAGGCAGTCCGGCGAGCAGCATCGGCGAGATCACGAACGTGACGACGTCGACGGCGAGCAAACCACGAGGCGCGAGGAACAGCAGCAACCCCGCCGCGAGCAGAGGGCCGAGGGCCTCGAGCCCGTTCGTGCCCGCTCCGATCAGGGCGTTGGCCTTCTCGAGATCGTCGTCGTCGACGAGATCGACCACCGCGCTGCGCGACGCCGCCTGGAACGCAGACGCGAACAGCGACTGGAGCGCGACCAGTGCGAACAACGGCGCGGCCTTCGGCTGTACGAGCACGATCGTCCCTATGACAATCGCCTGTCCCTGTTCGCACACGATCATTGTCCTACGAAGCTCCACGCGGTCCACGAGCGCGCCAAGCAGCGGACTGAACAGCGACGGAGTGAAGTCGCTCGCCAACAGCAACACGCCAACGGCTGCTCCCGTCGCGCTGGTATCTGCGACATAGAGGATGAGTGCGACGAGGCCGATGGAGTCGCCCAGGAACGAGATCGTGCGCGCCAACCAGAGGCGGCGGAACTCTGGGGCTCGCGCTAGTAGTTCGATGGCAGTAGACGAGAGAAGTTCTCGAAGAAGTAGAAGAGCGCAACAAGGAAGAACGGCAGACCAATCGCGTACGAGGGCCATTTGCGCCATCGGTTGCCGACCTGCCACGCCGCGATCCAGATGGCCGCGCACAGCAGCCCGAGCATGATGACCGGGAGCTTGGGGACGCGCTTGCCGCTGAGACCGTTCAGCTGCGGGGTCGGAGCATCGGGCGGCCGGGCCGGCGCAGGCCTGGGTTCACCCTGGAGCGTGGCGAACACGACGATCCGCTCACTGGCGCTGAACTTCGGGTGACACGCCGTGAGCGTCAGCCGGCTGTCGCCCGCGTCGTTGAGCACTTCGGTCTGGTTCGGACTCACGATGATGTGGCCGCTGCCATCGGTTTGCGCCAAGACGGCGTACGTGAAGACGCCTTGCAACGTGGTGACCTTGATCGGGTCGCCAGGAGCGAGCTCGTCGATGCTGGCGAACGGCGCGCCGTAGGTCGTGCGATGTCCGGCGATGGCCGCGTTGCCCTTCTGCCCCGGCAGCGGTGAGCCCGGATAGTGGCCGGGCCCGCTGTGCAGGTCGGAGTCGCTGACGCCCTCGATGACGTACGCGCTCAGGCCGATCCTCGGGATCTCGATCTGGCCGATCGGCTCGCCTTCGACTGGAGCCTCCTCGAGCGGCGCGACGGGCGTGACCGGCAATGTCTCCGTGGTCGTGCTCGCGTCACTCGCGGTGCTCGGCGCGGTAGGCGCGCTCGATTGGACGGTCGAGGGGTCGCCGCCCTGGGCTTGTGCGAGCTTCTGCTTGAACTTCCCCTCGAGCCGATCCTGGGCTTGCGCCTCGCGAATGCCGGTGCCCCACAGCTGGTACGCGACAAACAGGAGAATCAACGCGCCTGCCGAGATGCAGATCCGCCCAATCGCGTTCAGCACCGTCGCCAGCCGCACCGGCAGATGGTAAAGGTCCGCGATCGATCGGAAAGACCAGCCGCCTTGGTCCTGTCTCAGGGGCACCAGTAGCCTCGCAAGGTCGTCATGGAGCCCGTCGTCCACTTCCGTGCCGCGGTCTCGCTGCTCGGCCGGTTTCCCGCCCTCGCTGGTGTCGATCTCGACGTGCAGCGGGGCTCGATCGCCCTGGTCCACGGACCGAACGGCGCGGGCAAGACCACCCTTCTGCGCACGTGTGCTGGCCTGATCCCCGTCGTCGACGGCGAAGCCAAAGTGCTCGGTCACAACCTCCGCGACGCGACCGATCGCCGGGCGGTGCGGCGCCGGGTCGGACTGCTCGGCCACGCCACCTTTCTCTATGACGATCTGACGGTGACCGACAACGTTCGCTTCTGGGCTCGCGCGTGCGGCGCGACGGTCGAGGAAGCCGCGGGCGCGATGGCCGCGCTCGGAGTCGATGGCAGGTTGGCCAATGTTCTCGTCGCGAAGCTGTCGGCCGGCCAACGACGGCGCACATCGAT
Organism: Acidimicrobiaceae bacterium; assembly: GCA_041166685.1. Classification (GTDB taxonomy): domain Bacteria; phylum Actinomycetota; class Acidimicrobiia; order Acidimicrobiales; family JACDCH01; genus DASUCS01. Next base: position 25,418 of record JBEEGD010000134.1, read on the forward strand.
CGCCGCGATGGTGGCGCGGCGGCCCGAGTTGTGGCTGCTCGATGAACCCCACGCGGGCCTCGACAACGCGGCCCGCGACGTGGTCGACGGTCTTGTCCGTGCCGCAGCAGCCGCGGGTGCGACGGTCGTGATCGCGTCGCACGAGATCGAGCGCGCCGGTGCGCTGGCGACCGACGTCGTGCAACTCGTCGGCGGCATTGTCCTGGATCGAACGGTCGAGGCGGTGGGCGCAAATGCTTCATGACACCGTGCTTCATGACGCAGGGGTCATCGCCGGGAAGGACCTTCGCCTCGAGTGGCGGAGTCGAGTCACGACGAATCAGATCGCGCCGTTCGCGTTGCTCGTGCTCATCCTGTTCGCGTTCGCCCTGGACCCTGACCGAGGGATCCTCACCCGCGCCACCGCCGGGCTCTATTGGGTGGCAGTGCTCTTCAGCGGATTACTCGCGCTGCAGCGCACCTTCGCCGTCGAGGCAGCCGATGGAAACCGTGACGGTTTGCGTCTTTCCGGCCTTGATCCTGCCGGCATCTTCCTGGGCAAAGCGGCCGCGGTCGCGCTCGAGCTCTTGGCGCTCGAGGTGGTCCTCGGTGCCGGTGTCGTGCTCATGTACGGCACGACATTCCGGGCTTGGTTGTTGCTCGTCGTCACATGCTTGGTCGCGACCACGGGGGTAGCCGCCGCCGGTAGCCTCTACGGCGTGCTGGCGGCCGGGCTGCGGGTGCGCGAGACGTTGCTCCCGCTCCTGCTCCTTCCGATCCTTGCACCGGTCCTGCTTGGGGCCACCCGCTCGTTCGAAGCCGCGCTGGCCGGGGTTTCGTCGGACGGTTGGCCGTGGGTTGAGCTGTTGGCGGCCTTCGCCGCCATCTATCTCGCCTTTGGCGTGCTCGCCTTTGGCTCGCTGTTGGAGGAGACCTGATGATTCCCGAGCACACCGGATCGCGGAGCACGCGGATCCTCGGCGCGCTCACGCTCGCGGGCATGGCCGCGGTGCTGATCATGGGACTGGTCGTCACTCCACCCGATGCCATCCAAGGCGACGCAGCCCGCCTCATCTATCTGCATGTGCCGGTCGCCATCGCGATGAACATCGGCTTCGGACTCACCGCACTCGGCAGCGCCATGTGGATCTGGAAGAAGTCCCGTTGGTGGGACACGCTTGCGGCCTCGGCCGCGGAGGTCGGCGTCGTCTTCACGGGTCTCACCCTCCTCACGGGAATGATCTGGGGACGCCCGACCTGGGGCGTGTACTGGACGTGGGATGCCCGGCTCACGACCTTCACCTTGTTGTTCCTGATGTACCTCGGCTACCTCGTGGTTCGGCGTCTACCTGCTGACATCGAGGCGCGCAATCGGCGGTCGGCCTTTGTCGCGTTGCTCGCCTTCATCGACGTGCCGATCGTGTACTTCTCGGTGAGTTGGTGGCGCAGCCTGCACCAGACCGCGACGCTCAGCCTGAACACCACGATCTCGGGTTCGATGCTGTTCACCCTCTTCCTGAGCATGGTCACGTTCATCGGTTGCTTCTCGTGGTTGTTGCTGCATCGCTTCCGCGTGGCCTGGCTCGAAGACGAAGTGGAGTCCGCAGGGCTCGAGGTCGCCATCAGCGAACGACGGGCTGAGGCACTCGTCCGATGACCATGTCTCTGGTTGCGCTCGCTTCGCTCGCGGCAACGTGCGGCCGCTCGCTGGCGCTAGCACGGCCGCTTGTTGGCCATCGGCCCATCGAGGCCCGATGACCAACGGCGGCTACGTCCTTGCCGGCTACAGCATCGTCTTCGGCACCCTCATCGCGTACACCGTGCGCACGCTGCTGCGCGGGCGGTCGCTGTCCAAGCAGGTGCCGCCTGAGGCTCGCCGGTGGATGTAAGTCCCCGTCAACCAGTTGAAGCCCCACGGCGCAGACGAAAGAGCCCGGCGATGTACGGCGTCTTGGTGCTCATCGTCCTCGCCATCGGCTTCGTGCTCTTCCAAGGTCTCAACAGCGCGGCGCTCTACTACCGCAACGCCGACGAAGCCGTGAAAGAGAAGGAGGCGCTCGGCACGCGGCGCTTCCGTGTGCAAGGCAACGTCCTGCCGTTCGACAAGACCTTGCGACCGGTCGAGTTCGACATCGAGTTCAACAACGCCCGCGTGCACGTTCAACACCAAGGTGATCCGCCGGAGCTGTTCCAGGCGGGGCTCCCGGTCGTGCTCGAAGGGCACTGGTCGTCAGACGGCACTTTCTTCGCCAGCGATCGCATCCTCGTGAAGCACACCGAGGAGTACAAGGCGTCGAACCCCGACCACGTCAACTCCACTGCGCCCTAGATGAATGCCGCCCTCGGATCCGCGGGGATCATTCTCGGTTTCGTTGCCTCGCTCGGCGGCATCGTCACCCTCGGCGTCGGTCTCGCGCGTCGTCGTCCCCGCCTCCTCGTTGCCGGTCGTACGTACGTGTGGCTTGTCGCGATCGGAGCAGTGGTGGCGTTCCTCGCGATGGAACGCGCGCTCCTCACTCACGACTTCTCGATCGCGTTCGTCGCCCACAACTCGAGCCGGCACACACCGTTCCCCTTCAACGTTGCGACGCTGTGGTCCGCGCTCGAAGGCTCGATCATCCTGTGGGCCACGGTGCTGGCCGGCTACATCGTCATCACCGCGTTGAAGTTCCGCACGCGAGCGACGGACCCACTCGTCGGCTGGGCGACGCTGACGATGTTCGCGGTCTCACTGTTCTTCTTCGGCCTCATGCTCCCGAACTTCGGGCCGGCCGACCCCTTCACCGCCACGCCGTTCTCCATTCCTGCGGGCTTCGACGGACCGGGCCCGAATGCCCTCCTGCAGAACCACGTGCTCATGGCGTTCCACCCGCCGCTGCTCTACCTCGGCTACGTGGGCTTCACCGTTCCGTTTGCGTTTGCCATCGCCGCGCTCGTCACTGGTCGCCTGGGCGAAGGGTGGCTGCTCGAGACGCGTCGTTGGACGTTGTTCGCATGGGGTTTTCTCTCCGTCGGCATCGTGCTCGGCGCGTGGTGGAGCTACGAGGTGCTCGGCTGGGGCGGTGCCTGGGCCTGGGATCCCGTGGAGAACGCATCGTTCCTGCCGTGGCTGACCGGGACGGCGTACCTGCACTCGGTGATGGTGCAGGAGCGCCGCGGGATGTTGCGCGTCTGGAACCTGACACTGCTGTGCGCCACCTTTGCCCTGACGATCCTCGGCACGTTCCTCACACGCTCCGGAGTGCTCGATTCAGTGCATGCGTTCACCGAGTCGGGCATGGGCATCTGGGTGCTCACGTTCTTTGCCATCATCGTGCTGGTCACCATCGGATTGATCGGCTGGCGCGGCGACCGCCTCCGCGCTCCAGGACGGATCGACTCCCCGCTCTCGCGCGAAGGCGCGTTCCTGTTCAACAACCTCTTCTTCGCGGTGTTCGCGTTCGCCGTACTGCTCGGCACGGTGTGGCCTCTGATCGTCGAAGCCGTCAACGGCGAGCGGCTGTCGGTTGGCCGGCCGTGGTTCGACTTCTTCGGCATGGTGCTCGGCTTGGGCTTGCTGCTGATGATGGCGGTGGCGCCGGTCCTGCCGTGGCGCAAGACGACGGCCGAAACTCTGGCGCGGCGGCTGCAGTGGCCCGCGTGGACCGGGATCGGTGCCGTCGTGTTTGCCGTGCTCGTCCAGGCTCGCGGCCTTGCGCCCTTGGCCGCGTTCGGGCTCGGAGGGTTCGCGGCCGGCGCGGCGCTGCGGCAAGTGGCGTTGTCCACCCGGCGACAGGGTTGGCGCGGGCTCGTCGGACGGGCCAACGGCGGGATGATCGTGCACCTTGGTGTCGTGTTGCTCGTGGTCGGCTACATCGCCAGCACGACGTTCCAGACGAGCCGCGAAGTACGGCTCACGCCAGGCCAGACGATCACGATCGAAGGGCACAAGCTCGAGTACCTCGGCAGTACCACGAACATCGACGCGCGACACACGAGCGTCGGCGCTCGCATCCGTGTCGACGGCGGCAAGGTGTACAAGCCGGAGCTACGACGGTTCCCGAACAACGCGCAGGCCATCGGTACCCCGTCGGTGCGCACCGGCGCGTACGACGACGTGTACCTCTCGCTGCTCACGGCACCGGGCGATGGCGATTCCGTCAACCTGCGCGTCATCATCGAACCGTTGGCGGTGTGGATGTGGATCGGGGGCGGGGTGATCGCCATGGGCACGGTGCTGGCGGCGTGGCCGGGACGGCGGCGCGATCCGACTGATCCCGTCTCGGCGCCCGTCGTGAACAAACGGCCCGATGAGCGCGAGCTCGCCGGAGTCGACTGAGCATGGTTGAGTCGCTCGCGGCGCCGCCGCGGACGCGTCGGGCCGCATTCTTCGTCGCGGTTCCGCTCGCGCTGGTGATGCTGTTGCTCATCGCGGTCCTCATCACCCGCAAGAGCGCCGCCGATCGTGGCGACTTCAACCCACTCGTGAACAAGGCCGCGCCGGCAATCGTCGGCACGACCCTCGACGGCCAGCCTTTCGACCTCGACCGGCTGCGAGGCAAGTGGGTCGTTCTCAACTTCTTCGCCACGTGGTGCGTGCCCTGTCAACAGGAGCATCCCGACCTCGTGTCGTTCGACCGGCGTCATTCACAAGCGGGCGACGTACAGCTCGTGAGCGTGGTGTTCAACGACGAGGTCGAGAACGTACGCGACTTCTACGCGAAGAATGGCGGGAGCTGGCCGGTGGTCTCCGGCGAACTCGGGCGGACCGCGCTCGACTACTCGGTCGTGCGCGCTCCCGACACGTACATCATCGATCCGCTCGGCATTGTGCGCGACCGTATCCCGCGTCCCGTCCAGAACGCGGACGAGATCGATCAGCGCATCACCGAGCTGAGCAATCAGCTGTACGGATCGTCGTGAAGCTCCGGATCAGCTACGGCTTGATGGCGATCGTGCTTGTTGGCGCGATGTGGGCGGGCACCCATCGCAATCGTGTCCCAACCAGCGAGGAGCGGGCGCTCGCGCTCGAACAGACGATCAAGTGCCCGGTGTGCCGAGGCCAATCGGTCGCCGAATCGGATTCCGAGGCGTCGAAAGCCATCCGCATCGAGATCACGCGCCGAATTTCTGCGGGGCAATCTGACTCGGAGATCCGCGGGTACTTCGCGCAGACGCTGGGCGATGACGTCCTCTTGCGTCCGGCCTCATCGGGGTTCGGCGGGCTGGTGTGGGTTCTGCCCGTCGCCGGGTTCGTGGTCGCCGGGTCTGGCATCGTGCTCGCGTTCGTCCGCTGGCGGCGGTGGGGCGACACATGACGATCACCAAGCGAGTCGTTCGCCTCGACCCCGATGCCCTCGCCGCGCTCGAGGAGCAGCGATCGTTCCTGCGGCGATCGCTCGCCGATCTCGAGCGCGAGCACGACGCCGGCGACCTCGACGCCGAGGACTACCGCACGCTGAAGCGTGACTACGAGACCCGGCTCTCTTCCGTGGAGCGCACGGTCGACGAGGGCAGGGCGGAGCTCGTGGCGGCACGCGCGCCCGCCCGTCCGGCGCGCACCGCGCTCACCATTGCTGCGGTGGTGGTGTTCGCGCTCGTCTGTGGCGTCGTCGTTGGCCGACTGGCTGGACGGCGCGAGAACGGGGGAACGATCACCGGCGAGATCAGCAGGACCGCCCGAGAGCGCAACACCGAATGCCTCAACTTGGCCCGGGACAAGCCAACCGAGGCCGTGACGTGCTACACGGGCGTCTTGGCGGACGCACCGAACAACGTCGAGTCGCTCACCTACCGTGGATGGATCCGGGTCATCAGCGGTGACGCCCAAGGCCTCTCCGACCTCCGGCAGGCGGTCATGCTCGACGGCAAGTATCCCGATGTGCACGCCTTCCTGGCCGTTGTCCTCTTCCAGGCCGGGTGCATGAGCGATGCGGCCAATGAGCTCGTGCTGCTCGACACGCTCGATCCGTCACCGCTCGTCCAGCAGCAGGTCGATCCGTTGCGCACGAAGATCAAGGACGCGCTGGCGGCACCGTCCACCACCGCAAGCGTGTGTGGTGCCAAGTGACTCGTTCCGACCTACGGATCGGCGGGGGGCAGGGCTTCTACGGCGATGGTCACGAACCGATTGCCGATCTCCTCGCGGATGGCGTCGACTACCTCGTCTGCGAGGCGCTGGCCGAGCTCACGCTGGCCATTCTCCAGAAGGACCGTCAGCGCGACGAGTCCTTGGGTTACACGCGCGACCTCCCGCGTTACGTGAGCGAGGCGTTGCCGTTCATTGTTGACGGGCAGACGAAGCTCATCACCAACGCGGGTGGTATCAATCCGATCGCGGCGGGCCGAGCGGTCGTCGAGACACTCAAGGCGGCGGGAGCGGTCGGTCTCACCGTGGCGACGGTTGTCGGCGACGACGTGCGGGCTCGCGCCGATGAGCTCGGGCTGCCATCCGACGCGTTGTTCGCAAACGCGTACTTGGGCGCGCGTCCGATCGCTGACGCGCTGGCCGCCGGCGCGGACATCGTCGTCACGGGGCGCGTCGCTGATGCGTCATTGTTCGTCGGGCCACTCGCGCACGAGTTCGGGTGGGACTGGGGCGACTGGGATCGGCTCGCCGCTGGTGTGGTCGTCGGTCACCTGTTGGAGTGCAGCGGCCAGGTCACTGGCGGCAACTACTCGGGTGCGTGGTGGGAGAACCCCGACCCGCTGCGAATCGCGTTTCCCATCGCCGAGGTGGAGGCGGACGGCTCCGCGGTGCTGACCAAGCCGGCGGGCACGGGCGGGATGCTCACCTTCGACACCGTGCGCGAGCAACTGTTGTACGAGGTGCACGACCCGGCGAAGTACTTGAACCCGGATGTCACGGCCGACTTCACGTCGCTGCAACTCGACGACCTCGGTGGAGACCGCGTAGCCGTGTCAGGCACCCGCGGCGCGCCTCCACCGCCGACGTACAAGGGTCTCGTCTGCACACCGGCGGGATGGGCCGGTGAGGCTCGCCTCGCGTACCCGTGGCCGGACGCGGAAGCGAAGGCGCGCGCCGCGTTGTCGTTCATCCGCACACGGGCCGAAGCCGCCGGACTGCCGATCGAGGAGTGGCACGAGGAGTACTTCGGCGTGAACGCCTACGGAGGACCGACGGTGCCGCTGCCCGATGACTGGGAGCCGCCCGAGGTGATCGGGCGCCTCGCGTGGCGGGCCGCCGATCCGAAGATGGCCGGGGCGGTCGCGCAAGGATCAGGCGTGCTCGGCTTGTCCGGTCCGCCGACCATCAGCGGCACGGGAAGGACGCGCGATGGCGCGCCGACGCAATTGCTGGCCGTCACCCCGTTCGCCGTGGACCGCACCCTCGTCGACGCCCAAGTCCGCATCGACCTCGAACGCACCTAACCCCCAGGTTTTTCCCTTCAGACGAACACAGAAGTGTGTGGCTATGAAGGGGAAAACCGGCTCCTAGGGCTGCATGTTGAAGATGTCGAAGAACCTTGGGTACTCGCGGGTGAGCTCGGCGCCGTCGACGAACAGTGTCGTTCCGGTGACCCACGACGCTTCTTCGCTCGCGAGGAACAGCGCGGCATCGGCGATGTCGCGCGGCGTGCCTGCTCGACCCATGGGAATGTTGTGCACGTAGGCGTCCCGTAGCTGGGGCATCTCGTGTTGGAACGAGGTGAGCGGGGTGTCGACTAGGCCCGGACCGATGCCGCACACGCGTACTTGATGGTGCCCGAGCTCCATCGCCGCGCACTTCGTGAGCATCTCGACGGCGGCCTTGGCCGAGCAGTACGCCGCCATGCCTTCGCCCGCTTGACGCGCGTTGATCGATGCAAGGTTGATGATCACACCGCCCTCGCCCTGCGCAACCATCTGCTTCGCCTCGTGCTTGATCGACAGGAACACGCCCTTCAAGCAGATGCCGACGATGCGATCCCACTCCTCCTCGGGATGGTCGACGATCGGAGAGAACCCACCGACGCCGGCGCTGTTGACGCCGATGTCGACGCGCCCGAATCGTTCCACGGCGGTCGACACCAGGCCGGCGATGTCCGGCTCCGCGGTCACATCGCCCGCGACCGTTGCGCACACATCGTTGCCGAGGCTTTCACCGACCTCGTCGAGGAGCTCTTTGTTCACGTCGAACAGCACGACGCGAGCGCCCTCCGCGACATACCGCTCGGCGATGGCGCGTCCAATGCCCGACGCTCCACCCGTGACCACAGCGACCTTGCCCGCGAGTCGACTCATCGTCGGGTCACGGTACTGTCCGCAACAATGGACGTCCCGACGGAGTTCCCTCCGCCTCCGCCCGAGGAACGTCGACATCCGGTTGCGTCGCCGTGGACACGCGCCCTCGAGGTCCTGGTCGAACTCGTGCTCATGGTCTGCACGTTCGGCTTCGGTTGGATCGGTTGGTGGATCATCGCCTGGGCCGACGGTCAGTCACCCGCGAAGGTCGTGCTCCATCTGCACGTGGTCCGTGCCGACGACGGCAGTCCCGTGTCGTTCGG
>JBEEGD010000135.1:0-8619 GCA_041166685.1 Acidimicrobiaceae bacterium
GATCGAGCCGTCGCGCTCTTCGTGGTCGCGATGTCCACCAAGGCGTGGCCCGGCACTGACGGCGAATCCTCGTCGTAGAACTCGAGATCGCAAAGATCCTCGAGTGGGCATGGCGCACACCGGCACGCTCACGCCGGAGGTTCAGCTCGCACCCACGGAAATGCCCGCGTGGCCCTCGGTGATCGTCGGAGGCAGGAGCGACGAGGATCCGTGGAGCAAGGCTTCGATGCCAGCGGCCGACAGCGGCCGGGAGAGCAGGAAGCCCTGGCCAGTTTGACAGCCCAGCGTGCGGAGGAGCGCGAGCTGGCCTGGTTGCTCGATGCCTTCGGGGATGACGTCCAAGCCGAGTCGTTGGCCCAGCCCGACGATGGTCGCAAGGAGCACGTCGTCGCGAGTGTTGGCCCGTTCGCCGGATACGAAGGAACGGTCGATCTTGAGAACGTCGACTGGGAGCGAATGGAGATAGCCGATCGAGGAGTAGCCAGTGCCGAAGTCGTCGAGGGCTACGCGCACGCCGAGTTGGCGTAGCGCGTGCAGGGCGGGCGCCGCACGGCCGGACGGACCGGCGAGGACCGTCTCGGTGATCTCGACGACCAAGTGGGCTGGATCCATGCCGGTTCGGGCGAGAACAGTTCGGACGTGTTCGACGAAGTTGGGCTCGTCGAGCTGACGCATGGACACGTTCACCGACAGCGAAAGCCCGGGGAGTCGGTAGCGGCGCTGCCAGTTCGCGAGCTGTCGTGCCGCTGTTTCGAGCACCCACGACCCGATCGAGACGATGGCGCCCGTGTCCTCGGCGATGGCGATGAACGCCGATGGGGGTAGCAGTCCGCGCGTCGGGTGTTGCCAGCGGACCAGAGCTTCGAGCGCCTCGACCCTACCCGTCGTCAGGTCGACGATCGGCTGATAGTCGACCACGAGTTCATCTCGGGATGCGGCGGCGGAAAGGTCCGCCTTCAAGGCCTGGTGCTCGATGACGGTTTCGTGGAGTGTCACGTCGTAGCGCTCTGCGCGGTTCTTGCCCAGGCCCTTGGCGGTGTACATGGCAACGTCCGCTTCGACCATGAGGCTGTCGGGGTCGCTGTCGTTGCGGGATTCGGCGAGTCCGACGCTCGCACCGATGCGCACCGGCTCACCCAGTAGCTCGATGGGTTCCGCCATGGCCGCCACGATGCGTTCGGCGACCATTTGGGAGGTCGCAATGTCGGAAACGCCGGCGAGGAGCACGGCGAACTCGTCGCCACCGAGACGGGAGACGACGTCGCCGGGCCGTACCGCGCGCTGCAGCCGTCGGGCGACCGCGACGAGGAGCTCGTCACCCGCGGCGTGCCCGAGTCGGTCGTTCACGTCCTTGAAGTCATCGAGGTCGACGAAGAGCACGGCGACCGGTTCTTGCCGTTGGTCGCCGCCCGTGATGGTTGCTTCCAGCTCCGACCGGAACGCCCCGCGGTTGGCCAGTCCGGTGAGCGAGTCCGTCGAGGCTCGCACTTCGACCTCCAAAGTCACGGACGCGAGCTGCCGATTGAGCCAAGTCATGCGTGTGATGACCAACACGAAGGACAGCGCGGTGGTAGCAGCGACGAACGTCACGTAGTCGGGTCGCACCGCTGACACGAGCGGCCCGGTGAGGACCGCTACCAACACAAACGCGAGCCGTCCGCCTGAGGAGCGGTGCTGTACTGCGAACGCTCTGCGAGGGGCGCTGGCGAAGGCCCGCGCCGGGTGCAGCGCGGCAACACCGATCAAGAGATACGACGCCATCCAGAGGCCGTCGACCGGACCGCCAAAGGCGTAGGTTTCATTGCCCAACTGCAGTGCGTACAAGGTGTCGGCCGCGAGGAGGGCGACGAAGCTCGCGACGAGCACCATGAGGGCACCGTTCCTTCCGGACGAGCCCACCATGAGCCGCACCAGCACCGCGAACACGATCAGGTCCAGCGCGGGATAGGCGACTGCGACCACATGGGCCAGCGCCGCGATCCCGGTGGCATGGACGACCGGATCCAGCACGAACACCCACATGAGCGAAGCCCCGGCGATCGTGAGAATCGCGGCGTCGAGCGCGTCGCCTCGACGATCTCCCGGTCGTCGCTGCGCGATGAGCGCGGCCAGAGCGACCACGTAACACGGGTAGGTCAACAACCACAGCGCATCAACTGGACACGGGAAGGGAACGGGACGCCCAGTAACCAGCGGGTACCCGTAGTACGGACCATTGGCGAGCGTCGCCAGCGACATTGCGATGCCGAGACTGAGCCACACCACCCGGGTCGAGCCGCGGGTACGCGCCGCGGCGAGACATGCCGCGATGGCTGCGCTCGCGTTGAGACAGGTGAGAAGTGCCGCTTGCGCGACACCAGCCCGCGGAAGCTGGAAGTACGCCCCAATGATCGCCGTCCCCACGACCAGGTACGCGATCGAACCTCGCGAATCACCTGAAGCCCGGGCGGAGAGCGCCATACGTGATGATCGATCCGCGCTCGATGGATCTGAATAGCGCGTTCGCATCCCTACGGACTGGCGACGATCCCAAGTCGTCGATGTATCGGGGACCTTCGCCTCTACAACCCCAGCGTTCCGGCGCCCATCATCAGGACATCGAGACATCGCTGTTCGACGAGATAAGGGGCCAGATCGAAACGATCTACGCGGCTCGGTGCGCGGGCGCGACCGGGAGGACAGGGGTGGTAGGTGAGTGCGGCGATCACGGTGTTGATGGCTGACGACGATCCCGATTGGCGATCGTTGGTCTCGGTCGTCTTGGAGCGGGCGGGCTTTCAGGTCATTGGCGAGACGATCGACAGCGACCACGCGCTCGCCGCTGTGGCACGGGTTGTGCCGTCGCCCGTTCCGAACGTGATGGTTCTCGACAACCGGATGCCCGGCATGTCTGGACTGGACGTCGCGAAGCGGTTGCTTGCCGACGCACCGGGACAGCGCATCATCTTGTTGAGTGCACCATTGAATGCCGAAGCTCGACAGCGCGCACGCCAAATCGGAATCTCGGTCTGTGTCTCGAAGGCCGACGTGCAGAGTCTCCCGGCGGTCGTCAATGTGCTCGCGTCGTCGTAGAACGCGAATCGGAAGTCATTGTCACGTGTCCATGCCCGTCCGTGCCTACTGGGTCGTGGCTTCGTTCTGGTACCGGATGATGCCCTCGCGTACGGCGGTCGCGACTGCTTCGAGCCTGGAGTGGACTTGCAGTTTGTAGAGGATGTTCTGCACGTGGTTCCGCACGGTGTTCAGCCGGAGACCGAGCTGTTGGGCGATCTGTTTGTTGACCATTCCGCTGCCGATGAGTCCGAGGATCTCGAGCTCGCGGGGTGTGAGATCGGTGCCGAGCCCTCGATGGGTTGGTCGAAGCTGGCGTAAGAGGGGGGTGAGGTCGCCCGGCGGCGTGATCGCTTCACCGTGGTGGGCCGCGACGATGGCGTCGAGCAGGACATCGACCGAGTCCTCTTTCTTGACGAAGCCGGAGCATCCCGCGGCGATGGCTTGGACAAAGGATTGATCGTCGGTGCGGGCCGTGAGCATGATCACCTTGACCGCAGGGGTTAGCCCCTTGATCTGTTCGGTGGCGCGGGGGCCGTCGCCGTCGGGGAGCTCGAAGTCCATGAGGATGACGTCGGGCACGTAGGCCGTGGCGGCGACAATCGCTTGGGCGACGCTGCCCGCCGTTGCGACGACCTTGAGGTCGGGTCTGCTCCCCAACAGGCGCACGAGACTGTGGGCGAAGATCTGGTGGTCGTCAACGACCAGTATGCGGATGCGTTGCTGGTCGTCTTCCAGGTCGGGGTAGGCCTCGCGGATCGCCGCGATCTCGTGCATCGAGTCGAGGAACGCGTCGAGCAGGCGCGGCTCGAACTGACGGCCGCGCAATTCCTGCATGCTGGCGATGGCGTCGTCGAACGAAACGCCGGGGCGGTAGACGCGGTTGCTGGTCAGTGCGTCGAACACGTCGGTGATCGCAGCGATTCGCGCCTCTTCAGAAATCTCTTCGCCTTTCAGTCCGCGGGGGTAGCCGGTGCCATCCCACCATTCATGGTGGGTCAACGCGATCTTGGCTGCGACGCGCAACAGCTCGGACTTGGAGCCCGCGAGCAACTGGTAGCCGATCTGGGCGTGACGTTGCATCGCGGCATACTCGTCGCGCGACAGCGATCCTGGCTTGAGCAAGATGCCGTCGGGGACGCCGATCTTGCCGACGTCGTGGAGCGCCGTCGCCAGACGCAGGTCTTCGAGCGACATACCGGTGAATCCGACTGCGTCGGCCAGTACGACCGAATAGCGGCTCATCCGTTCGATGTGCCGGCCGGTCTCTTCGTCGCGCAAAGACACCGCGCGTGACAGCCGATCGCTCATCTCGTCATCACCGGTGAGGGACGCGCCCGACTCGCTCTCAAGCCCCTCGAGCACGCCGCCGAGGACCCTCGTGCGGACAATCGTCTGCTCCAACATCCGCACCTGACCGCGCTGGGCGGCTTCGAGGTCGCGCCGTTTCAACGCGCCGGCCAGGTTGATCAACAGCTCGTTGGTCTCGACCGGCTTGACCAGGTACCCGAACGCCCCGAGACCGAATGCCACCTCAGCGACCCCAGGATCGTCGACCCCGGTGATCATCACCACCGCGACGTCGGGAAAGTCCGCGGCCAGTTCGATGAGTAGCTCTGTGCCGGACGGCCCCGGCAGCCTGATGTCGCAGAGAACGGCGGCGACGTCCTGCTCCGTGTCGAGAACAGCATGAGCCTCCGCGCTACTCGCGGCCTCGACGCACGAGTATCCATGACCGGCCAAGAGGAGGGCGGTGCTACGGCGGAAGGTCTCGTCATCGTCGACCAACAACACCTTGGTCACCGATGGCAGAGTCATTTCGTTCGCGAGCCAAGAACTACCAGCAAGGACCTTGACGCCACACCGCTTGCCGCGACCGCTTGGCACGGTGGAACGCTCACTCGTGAGTTGTTCGGTGACGAGGCCATCGCCAGGTCCCTCTCGCAAACCAATTTACTGGACTGACCAGTCCAACATACTGGACTGACCAGTCCAACACAACTAGCATCGGGGGCATGAGCGGCCGACGCGCGTACACCAACGCGGACGTGGTTGTCGCGGCAAAGCAAGTGTTCTGGGATCGCGGGTACGAAGGAACCGCCGTTGACGATCTGCAGGACGCCACCGGATTGAGCCGGTCAAGCCTCTATCTCGCGTTCGACACAAAGCGGGCGGTGTTCGACGCCGCTCTCACCGAGTACGTCACCAGCTTCGTCGACCCGCGGCTCGGCCTGATTGAGGCGCCGGACGCGGGCCTTCGGGAGGTGGCCGCGTTCTTTCGGGGGCTTGCCGATTACTTCCGTGGCCCCGACGCGGACCGGGGCTGCCTGTTGATCAACGCCATTGCAGAACTCGCCGGGCGTGATCCGTCCTTCTCACCAGTCGCGGCCGACTTCACGAGACGAGTGCGAGCCGCCTTCGCGAACGCACTCGGACACGCCGCCGCCGACGGCGCAATGAACCGGAAACAGGTGTCTCGACGGACCGAGATGCTCACGGTCTCACTCTTCGGAGTGTGGATCGCCGTCCGGTCCGACGCAGCCGACGCAGCCGCCACCTGCCGCTCGATCGCGCAAGAGGTCACATCGTGGGGAGTGTCGCCGACGCGATCCCGATAAATGCCTTGCAACCGCTGTTCACCCATCGCGGCGCGTCCCCACGAGCGTTGACGACATCGCGAGATGGGCGTAACGTCCGAAATGTTCCGGTGTGGGGCTGGGAGGGCGAGATGGCGGGCGAACCGGATATAGGACGCGGCTCAGGCGTGGTTACGCGCCGGAGTGTGCTCGGGGGCGCGACGTTGGCCGTCGCCGGGCTGGCGACCGGGGGCCTGACCTTGCCGGCGCGTGCGGCGACGTCGAGGAACAGCCTCAACGCGATCGCCGATGCGAAGCCGACGCGCCCCGGGATCGTGGGACCTGGGGGCGTCGGGTGGCATCTCGGTGGTGTGGGCCGAGGAACCGCGAACTCGAGCATCTTCGACTTCAGTGGAGCCGTCGCAGGGGCGGACATCCGGGGTCCCGGCCTGTTGTTCCCGTCGGGTGTCGTCGATGAAGGTCCTGCGATCCCGATCGAGTTCGATGCCGATGTCCGGCTCATGAAGGGCTCATACATCGACCGCGGTGGGCGTGAGCAGCAGGGCGCGTTCGCGTTCATATGACTGGACGCGTTCCTGCCGGGCCAGTTGGCTCCGGAAGTATCAAAGTACGAACAGTTGCAGGTCGCGCAGCTCGCTGACCTCAATCCAGGAATCAGGGCGGGACTGTTCTGGACCGTTCCCGTGACTGACGACGCCGTCAGCGTGAATACGGCGACTGCGTCTGCGACTCTCCATCTGATCGACGTCGGCGTCTATGACTTCACTGACCTGGCTGCAGCACTGAACTCACCGGCTGTCGGCCAACCATCCGTGGCAACGTTGACCGTGAAGTGGGTGGCCGCCCGGGACGCGAGCGGTGTCCTGATTCCTGCGCCTGCTGACGATTCCGCATCGCTGACGCATGCCGACCACTTCGCGGCGAACGCGACCATCGTGTTTCAGGGCCGGCACGTGCCAGACACTGCCAGAGCGGGCGAAGCCGCGGCGATGCCCCTGGCGTTCCGGTCCGGGACTCTGGCGACACCATTGGATCCGCAAGCCGGGCCGAACGACACGCGAGGCCAGGTGACGCCAAACCCGAGCGAGGATCCGGCCGGCGCAAACCCAGCTGCCTTCGGCGTCGTCGGCACGGAGCGAAACGGCTCTTACTACCCCGGCTGACCGCGGTCACGCCCTTACCGAGATTCGCAACTCGTGCTCCTACCGACCCGCCAAGGCCCGGACGGCTGAACCCAGGTGCCGTCGAGCCGACGAACCTCTACGCGAGGCCGTTCGCGGAAGCGCTCTTCCGTGGCACGTGCGGGGCGTCACGCTCCATCCGTGACGGGGCGCACCCGCGTCGAAAGCCGATCGAAACAGCGACGATCAGTCCCTCGACGTCACGCTTCTGCAAGTGAGAACTTGCTTGCTGCCTCAGCGGCCTTGCGTTCGTTGGCTTCCGATGGGCAGGGGAGATGTACCACGCACAGCTCGCCTCGCTGGCGGTTCGAACGTTGGGACATCCGGGTGACGGGCTCGGCGCCGTCAGGGAGGCCGCGACGCCAGTTGCGACTTACCCGACAATTACCGCGGGTCCGTACCATTCGGGCGACTGGGGTCGGCGGGATGCGGGCGCATCATGGCGACGCATTTCCCGCCGCGTGATGAAGGGCGGAGATCATGCAACTGGGTGGGAAGCGGAAGGCCGCGCTCGTCGTCGCGGTTCTGACGATGTTGATGGCATTGATCGGCGCGGTGCCGGCTCGAGGAGCGGGCCCGCTCGATGGTTCTGCACCCGCGCCGCCGCCGGCGTACGTTCCGCCTGAGCCCGACCAACCGGTGCAGGAAGTCAAGGATGTGTGCGGGCCGAGCAGCAATTACTACAAGGGCACCGATGCACGGGTGCACATCATCGACGACTCCAAGATCCTTGACGGCACCAAGAGGCTCGACGGGCACCGCGTCCTCGTGATCACGCCGACGAACTATCAACCGAACGCGGAGCGCTATCCGGTGGTGTACCTACTCCACGGCGGCTTCTCGAGCTACGGCCCCGACGAGTGGCTCCAAGCGCTGCAGACGTTGGCGGTGACCTACGACAAGCCGTGGATACTGGTCATCCCAGATGGCGGCACGATCGGCTACTACTCCGATTGGAAGTACGACCCCGGAATCCAGCAGCAGTGGGAGTCGTTCCACATCAAGACGCTGATCCCCTACATCGACGCGAACTACCCGACGATCCCCGACCGGTCGCATCGCGCGGTAGCCGGCCTCTCCATGGGCGGATTCGGCGCGCTCCACTATGCCGCCCGGCACCCGGAACTGTTCTCGTCGGCGGCTGCCTTCTCTTCCCCGCTCAACACCCGAGCGGCGAGTGAGCGGGCGGGATACCCGCTCTTCCCCTACGACGCTTGTCCGGATGGGCAGCTCAACGACATCAACCGGATCTGGGGGTCACCGTACATCGAGGAAGTGAACTGGGCCGACAACAACCCCACTGACATCGCAGCGAACCTGCACGATGTCGATGTCTACCTGAGCTCGGGCGATGGCACGCCGTGCCCGGGCACAACCGACGCCGACTCCATCGCGGCCTATCCGGCGGGCGATGGGTGGATCGAGGCGCAGAAACGGACAGTGAACGACGACTTCGACGCGGCGTTCCAAAGCTCGACGGCCAACATGGATCGAACCGCGGCATACACGTACGTGCGCAAGTGCGGCCTGCACGACTACGCCAACTGGGATCAGTCGTTCAAGGACTGGGTCGACAACCACGCACCGTTCCAAGCGGACGCGCCGACACCGGCCGCCTTCTCCTACCGGACCGCACGCGACGTGTTCGACGTCTGGGACTGGCATTTCGACCGGACTGAGCCGAACCGCGCCGAAGAATTCGTGTACATCACCGATGCATCCGCACAGGGGCTGACGTTGCAGGGATCTGGTCCGGTTTCGGTGACGACCGCCCCGCTGTTCCACAAGAA
>JBEEGD010000136.1:0-14482 GCA_041166685.1 Acidimicrobiaceae bacterium
CCATCGTCGAGCGTGACGCGGCCAGGCAACAGACCGGGAGACATACCCATGTCGATCGCGCCGCGGACGTTGGCGCGTCGCAACGCCATGAGGAAGCTCGTGTCGGGGCGGGCGTCGAGCAACGACGCGGCCGCCTCGACCGCAGAACCCGCGGACTCCCCCAGTGAAGACCGGCCGACGATCGCGACGACAGGTGCACCGGTGAGCGCGCGGGCGGCCTCGAGGTCGCCCTCGAGCACGGCCGCAGCATCGCCCTCGCCGACCAATGCGCGCATGGCCAAATGCGCTTCGCCCGGCCGGTGCCGCAGTGACGCCGCCGCCAGCGATGTGAGTCCCGTGGTGATCGAGCTGAGCTCGACGATCTTCACGTCGCGGTTGATCACGGCGTCACGCAGGCGCAAGAAGAGGACCGGTAGTTCTTCCTTCACGTTGGCGTCGATCACGACGACCGTGGTTCCGGGCACGCAGACGTCGTCGATCGTCGCCTGCGGGAGGCCAACGACCGCCACGCCAGGCAACCCGTCGTCGAGTTGCGCATCGACATTGTCGGTGCCGATGATGCCCTTGGCCAGCTTCACCCACGCGTACGCCGCCTCGTTGGTGAGCCGGGCGCCGCCGAGCACGCCGATCGCGCCGGCGTCGGCCTTGCCGATGGCGTCGGCCGCGAAGCCGATGGCCTCGGCCCACGTGGCCGCGATCAGTTCGCCAGTGCCATCGGCGGCACCGGCAGGCTTGCGAAGGAGCGGCTCCGACAAGCGCTCGTCGGAGTCGATGGCCTCGAAGTCGAAACGGCCCTTGTCACACAGCCAGCCCCAGTTGACCGGGTCGATGTCGACCCCTTGGTAACGCAGCACGTGATTTCGACTGGCCTCGATCGTCACTCGGCAGCCGACCGAACACGACGTGCAGGTCGACTCGACCTTTTCGAGATCCCACGGCCGCGCCTTGAACCGATACGGCGTGGCCGTGAGCGCGCCGACCGGGCAGATCTGCACGGTGTTGCCGCTGAAGTACGACGCGAACGGATGGTCGGGGAACGTGTTGACCTCGGTCTCGTTGCCGCGGTTCAAGAAGTGGATCAGCGGGTCGCCGGCCACCTCGTCGGCGAAACGTGTGCACCGGTCGCAGAGGATGCAGCGTTCGCGGTCCAGGAAGACGACATCGCTCACGGGAATCGGCTTCTCGAAATGACGCTTCTCTTCAACGAAGCGCGACTCGCCGGGGCCGTAGGCGTAGGCGTTGTCCTGCAACGGGCACTCGCCACCCTTGTCGCACACGGGGCAGTCGAGGGGATGGTTGATCAGCAGGAACTCGAGAACGCCGTCTTGCGCTTTCTTGGTTGTCGCCGACTCCGTGTCGACCTTCATGTCCGGCGCCACGTCGATCATGCACGCCGGGAGCAACGCGGGCCCTCGTCCGGTGTCGATGTCGACGATGCACATGCGGCACATGCCAACCGGCTTCATGCGCGGGTGGTAACAGAAACGCGGGATGAACACGCCGTGCTGCTCTGCGGCGGTGATGACCAGCTGGCCCTTGGGCGCGGTGATCTGACGACCGTTGACGGTCAGTGTGACCTCTTCGTCAGGCACTGGTTGCGGCCTCGGGTGCTCGATACGCGGCGCCGTTCATCTGCACCGTGGTCTCGACCGGACCACCGATGTACGCCTCGAACTCGTGGCGGAACCGGCTGACGGCGGACGCGATCGGCGACACGGCCGAAGGACCGAGCGGGCAGATCGTGGTCTGCCGGGGCGGCCAGCTGATGCCGGGGCTGATGTTGTCGCACACGTCGAGGAGCAGATCGACGTCTTCGGGCCGGCCTTCGCCGTCGATGATGCGGACCAAGATCTTCTCGAGCCAGCTCGTGCCCTCGCGGCAGGGCGTGCACTTGCCGCAGGATTCCTTCGCGAAGAAACGCACGATTCGATGGCAGGCGCGCACGACGTCGGTGTCCTCGTCCATCACGACGATGGCGCCCGAGCCGAGCATCGATCCGGCCTTGTCGACCGCCACTTTCTCGAGCGGAAGGTCGAGGTGCTCTTCGTAGAACCAAGGGGCAGACGCACCACCCGGGATGAACGCCTTCAACTTCTTTCCGTTGCGCACTCCTCCGCAATAGATCGGCGCCTCGATCAGATCCCGGAACGTGGTGACGCCGAACTCGACCTCGTAGACGCCCGGCTTGTTGACGTGACCGGACACGGCGAACATGCGCATGCCCTTGCTGGTCTCGGCGCCGAGGGCGGCGAACGCGTCGCCGCCGTTCCGCACGATCCACGGCAGGTTGGCCAGGGTCTCGACGTTGTTGACGATCGTGGGCTTCTGATACAGCCCCATCACTGCCGGGAAGTACGGGGGCTTCAGCCGCGGCATGCCCCGATTGCCCTCGAGGCTCTCGATCAGACCGGTCTCTTCACCGACGATGTAGGCACCCGCGCCCCACGTCAACGCCACGTCGAGCGAGAAGTCCGTCCCCAGGATGTTCTTGCCGACGTAGCCCGCGGCATACGCCTCGTTGAGCGCGTTGGCGATGCGGTCTTGGGCGAGGGCCATCTCGCCGCGCACGTAGAGGAACGCCTGCGCCAGGCCGACCGCGTAGCACGTGATGAGCGCGCCCTCGATGAGTTGGTGTGGATCGCGCTCCATGAGCATGCGGTCCTTGTAGGTGCCGGGCTCGGATTCGTCGCCGTTGACGACGAGGTAGCGCGGCCACACATTGGCTGGGGGAAAACCCCACTTCACACCAGCCGGGAAGCCAGCTCCTCCTCGTCCCAAGAGGCTCGCGGCTTTGACGTCGTCGACCACTTGTTGCGGTGACTTCCGCAGCGCGGCGCGCAAACCCTCGTAGCCGCCGGTCGCGAGGTAGCGCTCGAGCGTGTGACTGTCGTCGTAGCCGAACCGGGCCGTGATGATGGGCTGCGCGTCGGTGATCATCGGGCCTCGATGGCCCGATGGCCCGAAAGCGCCCGTGCTAGCGCCAGCGAGCGGGCGCAACTCGAGCGAGCGAGAGCGAGCGAGAGCGAAGACGCGGTGATCACTGTGGCGCGTCCTGAAGCGCAGGCGTGTCGCGGAGCCACACGGGTTGCTCGCTGCGATCGGGAAGGGCGACGCCCGCGACCCGCTCGGGGTCGACCCGTTGGCGGACGAGCGCGAGCGTGCCGTGAGGCGGGATGTCCGTACGGCGGCCGGCGCGCAAGTCGTCGATCAGTTGATCGAACTCGTCATTCGAGATTTGGTGGAAGTAGCGGTAGTTGACCTGCAGGCACGGAGCCTCGGTGCAGGCGGCGATGCACTCGTACTCCTCGATCGTGAACAGCCCGTCTTCGCTGGTCCCACCCGCTTTCGTGCCGAGACGCTCCTCGGCGTGCTCGAGCAGCTCGTCACCGCCATTGAGAAAACAGGAGATCGACGTGCACACGTTCACGACGTACTTGCCGACCGGCTCCCGCTTGAACATCTCGTAGAAGCTCGCCGTGCCGAGCACCTCCGCCGGTGTGAGCCCGAGCAGCTCGGCGATGTGCTGCATCGCATCTTCGGTGAGATGGCCGTCTTGCTCCTGGGCGAGATGGCAGAGCGGGATCGTGGCCGACTTCAACACGGGATAGCGGCCGATGATCTCGCGCGCGAGCTCGAGGTTCTCCGCCGTGAACCGCGCCACTACCTGTCGACCTCGCCCATGATCGGGTCGACCGACGAGACCACCGCGACGCCGTCGGCGAGGAACCCGCCGCGCATCATGTGCGGCAGCGTCTGAAGGTTCACGAAGCTGGGGCCCCGAATGTGCATGCGGTACGGCTTCGCCGTGCCATTGCTCACGAGGTAACAACCGAGCTCACCCCGAGGCGACTCGATGGCCACGTACACCTCGCCCTCCGGCACCTTGAAGCCCTCGGTGAAGATCTTGAAGTGATGGATCAGCGCTTCCATCGACTCGTCGATTCGACCGCGGGGCGGCGGCGTGACCTTCTTGTCCTGGATGCGATAGTCGCCCCCAGGCACCCGGTCCAGGATCTGGTGCACGATTCGGATCGACTCGCGAATCTCGTTCAAACGAATGGCGTAGCGATCGAACGTGTCGCCGTACGTACCGATGACGACGTCGAAATCCAGTTGGTCGTAGTACAGGTACGGGAGCTCGCGCCGGAGGTCCCAAGGGATCCCCGTGGACCGAAGGATCGGCCCCGTAGCGCCCAGAGCGATGGCTTCCTGCGTGGTGATCACCCCGACCCCTTGCAGCCGCTCGCGCCAGATCGGCTGACCGGTCATCAGCAGGTCGAACTCCTCGAGTCGTTCCGGGAGCGGATCGAGCAACGTCAGGACGTCGTCGCGCCATCCGTCGGGCAGGTCGGCGGCGACGCCACCGGGACGGATGTAGTTGTGGTTCATTCGAAGGCCGGTGACCTTCTCGAAGAACCGCAAGACCTCTTCGCGTTCGCGCCAGCCGTACAACATCATCCCGACGGCGCCGAGGTCCATCCCGTTGGTGGCGAGAAACAACACGTGTGACGAGATGCGATTCAGCTCCGTCATCAGCATCCGGATCCATTGCGCGCGCGGAGGGATGTCGTCCTCGATGCCGAGCAACTTCTCTGTGGCCATCGAGAAGACGAGCTCGTTGAACAAACAGGACGCGTAGTCCATCCGAGTGACGTTGGTGGGCCCTTGCAGGAATGTGAGGTCCTCGCCGGTCTTCTCCATGCCGGTGTGGAGGTATCCAACGATCGGCTTCGTGCGGAGCACGGTCTCGCCTTGGAGCTCGAGCATGAGCCGCAACACTCCGTGGGTCGACGGGTGCTGCGGACCCATGTTGATGATCATCGTCTCGTCCTCGCCCGGGTCGCCCTCGCCGAGCGCGGCGGCCTCAGCCTCGGACATCCGCAGCACGCAACCCATCTCGCGCAGCAACTCTGGCGCCTTGATCCCCTTACGGGGCTGCAGCTCCTGCGCGTACTCCGACGTCTCGACCTCGACTTTCATCGTGCGTTCTCGATTCCCTTGAACTGCACCGGGATCCGCCCGACGGCGTAGTCCTTCCGCAGCGGGTGTCCGATCCAGTCCTCCGGCATCAGAATTCGAGTGAGGTCGGGATGTCCGTCGAAGCGGATACCGAACATGTCGAAGACCTCGCGCTCCAAAGCCTCCGTGCCGGGATGCACATCGAACAGCGTCGGCACAACCGCATCGTGCTGAGGCACTTGAACTCGCAGTCGGAGCCGCGTCCGGTCGCGCATCGAAAGCAACCCGACGACGACCTCGAAACGCTCTGCGGTCACCCCGTCCGGCAAGTAGCGGGGAGATTCGTAGGCGAGGTAGTCAACCGCGGTGACATCGATGCACATGTTGAAGCCGTGCTCGTCGCGCAGCTCCATCACCACGTCGGCCAGCCGCTCGCGCGGGACGTGAATCACGGTCTGATCTCGCGACTCGCTCGTCGGAAACCCGTACAGCTGAGGCTGTGGCTCGTCGACTGCGATGGGGTCCCCGCCCACCTCGCTCATCGGCGTGACGCGATCTCGAGCGTCTGGCCGTCGAGCTGCTCGACGTGCACCGCCGCGCCACCACCGGTAGCGGCGCGCCGGCGAGTGATCTCACCGCGTTGAATGAGTCCGTACAGCGTGAGGATCGAGTGCATCAGCGTCTCAGGACCAGGCGGACACCCGGGGGCGTACACATCCACCGGAACGACCTGATCCACGCCTTGCACGATCGCGTAGTTGTTGAACATGCCGCCGCTCGACGCGCAAACACCCATCGAGATGACCCACTTGGGTTCCATCATCTGGTCGTAGATCTGACGGAGGACCGGCGCCATCTTCTGCGAGACCCGACCGGCGACGATCATGAGGTCGGCCTGGCGTGGCGAGGCCCGGAAGACCTCCATGCCGTAGCGGGCGAGGTCGTAGTGCGGTCCGCCAGTGGCCATCATCTCGAGGGCACAGCAAGCAAGGCCGAAGGTCGCCGGGAACACCGACTTCTGCCGGGCCCACTTCACGACGTTCTCGAGCGTGTTGGTGAGGATGTTGTTGTCGAGCCCTTCGAGGCCCTGGTCGAAGTTGATCGGCATGGCGTCTCAGGCCGCTTCCGTGTCGCGGCCTTCGAGGCCGACGAGCTTCACTGTGGTGGTCGAGGTGCGTTCGGCCGAGACCATGTCGGGATGAGCGGCGCGGCGCAACTGCTTGGCCGGACCCCAGTCCAACGCGCCGTTGGAGATCAGGTAGAGGAAAGAGACGAACACCGCCGCCGCGAAGATCACCATCTCCCACAGACCAAACGGTCCGAGGCCTCGGTAGACCACTGCCCACGGGTACAAGAAGATGATCTCGATGTCGAAGATGATGAAGATCATCGCCACGAGGTAGAAGCGCACCGGGAAGCGCTCGGGTGGATCTTTGCGGGGAACGATTCCGCATTCATATGGCTCGGCCTTCGCAAGTGTCGGGCGCCGCGGCGCGAGCAGCTTCGAGGCAAGCGCACTCATGACACCAAAGATGACGGCCAGAACCATCAGCGTCACGATCGGCAGGTATTGATCCATGCGGCCTCCGGTTAGGAAACTTCGGCGCGGTTGCGCGCCATTCGCTTGTCGCGCCGGTGCAGCGTGTTGCAGGTGATTGCGAACAACGTGCCGGCGACGACAAAGAGCATGAAGCCGGGAAAGCGGAGATCTCCGAGGCTACGGATCATCACGACAGAGATGACCGGAGCGTTTGGATCGATGATGGGTTGGGGCGGCGCCTCACCAGCCTTCGTGTCCTGCGGGATGACGGCCTTCACCTGGACGATGGCGTAGTGCTCAGGGTGCGTGTGGATCGAGGTGGCGATCATGTTGGCGACACGATGCCAGCACCCGGTGTTGAAGGGGTTCGGGAAGCTGCAGTTGGCGTGGGCGGGAACCGGATACTCGTTCTCCTTGCCGCCGATGTCGTAGGCCTCGAGGATCTTGTAGCCGGAGCTGTCCTTGAACAGCTTCTTTCCATCGGGCCCGATCGCGGCATCGGCAATCGCTTGCGCGTCGCCTCGCTGGGGGTTCGAGGGTACGAGCATGTGCCACCCGGCAAGCTCGTCCGGAGTGAGGTGGAACTCGCTCGCAACGCTGGGGTCGGCTTCGACGAGTTCGCCGATCGTCGTGATCCGCCCAGCCGTGTGCTCAGGGTTCACCTTGTCCTCGAGCTCGGGATGCGCCGTGAGGATGGCCGCGACGACCTTCGTCTCATCGGGTGTCGGCAATCGCGTCGCCTGCGGCAGCGTGGCCGCCGCCAGGTTGCCGACATTGACGTCGATCACCCGCCAGTGCGACGGCGTGCCCTTCATCCCGATGCCATACATCCACCACATGAGGCCCATCACCATGAGCCAACCGAGCAGGCCGGCCAACCCGATGAGCATGCCCGTGCGGGGCCCGGTGTTCGTCGACAGCAGCAGGATCACCGAGCCGACGAGCACCAAGATGCCGACGCCGAGCGAGAGCATGTTGCGGATCTCGGGATCCCACGAGAGCAATCCGATGAACGACGTCATCGCAGTGACCTCTCGTAGGCCACGATCTGTTCGATCAAGTCAGTAGGGAGCATCCCCGGTCCGGCCTCGCGGGCTTTTCCGCCGTTGAGGTAGTAGAGCGCGGGCTCGGCCGGCCGCTGGCCGAAGCCCGGCATCTTGCCGCTGCCTTGGCCGTGGATGCCGTAGCGCTTGCCGTCGTCGGACCCGAGCCCCACGAAGTCGATCTGATCTTGGAACGGGTTCAGGCATGGGGGTGGCGCGCTCGAGGTCGCATCGCTGCTACTCGAAGACGACGATGCCGCGTCGACAGGCGTGCACGGGAACGGTCCTGCCCTCGCGGGAAACTGACGCTCGGCGGAACCCCCGCAGAGACTCGGGCCCAACGCGCCGCAACCGGAGATGGCTCGTACCTCATCGACGCTCGACGCGAAGGACCATCCTTGCGTGTGGCATCGCGCGCATGCGTACGCGCCGCCGGCAAAGCCATCGTCGAGCCCCATGTTGAACAGCGCCTCGCCCTCGGACGCATACACCGGATGCCCGCTCGCGTCCTTCTTGGCCATCATCTTGTCCAACTGAGCGCGCGCTTGCGCTTGCGCTTCATCTCCCGAGAGTTGAATCGACTCGAGGTAGTCGACGAG
Source organism: Acidimicrobiaceae bacterium (assembly GCA_041166685.1). Lineage (GTDB taxonomy): Bacteria > Actinomycetota > Acidimicrobiia > Acidimicrobiales > JACDCH01 > DASUCS01. The sequence goes on from JBEEGD010000136.1 coordinate 8,142, forward strand.
GTTCTGGACCTGCTGGTCGTTCAGGGCGCCACCACCGGCCACGCCCCATGCGGGCATCGGCGAAAATGGTCGCCCGAAGGTGATGATGAAGGTGACCTCGGCGCGGCTGTAGCGGAGCAGCACGGTGTTGAGCGCGGGCGCCTTCCACTTCACTGGAGTGATCGAGCCGTCCGGGTTGGCCAGGTTGTAGTCCACGATCCCGCCGACGCCCTTCGGGCCGTGGCAACCAGAGCAGTTCAGCGCCTGGAGGTTGTCACCAGTCGGGGCGAACATCAGCTCGCCGCGCTCGACGAACTTGCGGTTGAAGTCGGTGGCCGCGTTGGCCTGCCGGCCCGGCTCGTAGATCCAGTACATCGGAAGGCCGATGGCGATGATGAACAGCGTCACCAGGCCCCACGTCAGCGCCCGGTCGAGTTTCTTGCCCTCGAGCTCCTCGTCGTCGAGGTACGGCTTGCGGTTGGGCGCGAGCTCGATCTCCGCACCGAGCTCGGGTTTTGCTCCGCGCAGGATGTTGATCACCGTGTAGGCGACAACGCCGATGAGGATGACGATGAAGATCGTCCATCCGATGGTCTCGTTGGTCAGGGCCGCGAAGGTCACTCAGTTGATTCCTAGTGCTTGGCCCCGCCACCGACGCAGTGAGGGCCTTCGGCCTCCTGGCCGGTGGTGTTCGTGCCAATCGGTGGGCCAAGGACGATACCGCTCGTGCTGGTGTTGACGGAGACGAGGTCGCCGGAGATCTCGGGCGTGAACCGATCGAGACCGCGAGGCGCGGGGCCGCCCTTCTTCTCTCCGACGCGGTTGTACTGCGAGCCGTGGCAGGGACACTCGAACCACTGCGATGTCGGGCAGTTCGGCACGCGGCAACCGAGATGCACGCACTTCTGATACAGGAACACGAAGCCCGCTTCCATCCCGGCGATGACCGGCGGGGTGTAGGCCGAAACCTTCTTGGCCTTCTCGAGGGCGGTCGCCGGATACTCGGTGACCCACATGCGCGCTTCGGGGAAGTAGCCGAATCCCTTGCCGGCGGCGATCGCCGACCTGATGTCGGCGACCTTGCCGACGCGGACCTTGCCACCGAATCCCCCGGAGCTGGACGGCCAGAGGAAGCCGATGAGCGACAGGCCGAACGTCGCCAAGCTGAAGCTCATCAAGGTGACGATGCCCCGGTTGAGGAATTGCCGGCGCGTGACGCCGAGTGTCTCCGGATCCGGGGGAACCCAAGGCGTCAAGTCGCCGCCGCTGGCCTTCACCACGGCGGTGGACGGTTCACGCCGCTCGATGGCCGCACTCTTTTCAACGGTGCGGCCGTCAGCCAGCGCTTCGGGGGCCAGTGCGGCCTTGCCCTTGTCCCGTTTGAAGGTCTCGCGGCTCAAGCCACCGATGGCCTCGCCGGTGTCGCGCCGTCGAGCCGCGCCCGCGAGCAGCACGACCGCGAGCACGGCCAGCACGACCAAACCAATTGCGACGATCGCCCCGCTACTCATAGATCGAAGAAGAGCCCTTCTCTCCAGGGGAAGGTGAAGTTGAAGCCGGGGCCGCGGAAGAACACGCCGATCATCACGAGCACGGCCCAGAACATGAGGAACACGGTCATCAGAGAGATCGCGAACTTACGGTCTTCGGGCTTGTTGCTCGGGTTGCGATCCGTGTACGGAGCGAGCATGAGCCCGAACAGCCCCACGCCCGGCACAGTTACTCCCGCGACCATCGGGTGGAACATCGTGAGCAGCTCTTGCAGGCCGAGGAAGTACCAGGGCGCCTTCGACGGGTTCGGCGTCTGGTTCACGTTTGCCAGCAGCAGCAACGGCGCGTTCACGAACACCGAGAAGACGAGCAGGAAGGCGGTCATCACGAGCGACGCCACGAATTCGACGACGAGCAGGTGCGGCCACACGTGCACCTTGTCGACGGGCGCGGCCTTCACGTCTTGAATCGAGCCGGACTTGACGACGGTCAGCAACCGTTGCGTGTGGCCGCCCGGCCCCGCGGCGACCGGTGGTGCCGCGGTCGCCACTGCTGCCGCCGCGGCCACTGCCGGCGCGGTGGATGGAGCATCGGCGGTGCCGGTGCCTTCACCCTCGGCTCGCGCCTTCGCCGCCTTGCTGCGCTCGAGCAGATGCGCGGGAATGCGGGACTCGGCTTCGGATGGCGGTGCCGCGTCGCCGCCACCTGGCGGTGCCGCGGGCGTTTCCGCAGCGGGCGGTGCCGCGCCCCCCGCGGACTCTTGCGCCTTCTTGCGGGCCTCTTCTGCTCGCTTGCGGAGATGCTCGGGGATCTCAGTCATCGACGACCTCGTTCTTGCGTCGCTGAACCCCTCATACGGTGGTCAATCAGCGCAATTTCGTGGGTGTGCATCAGAGAGGTCCGCTGATTCCGCCGTCCTTGCGGACGCGCCAGAAGTGGATCGCCATGAAGATGACGATGACGAACGGAAGCAGGAGGACGTGCAACACGTACCATCGCAAGAGCGTCGGACCGCCGATCTCGGCGCCTCCCAACAACACGAAACGCACCTGGGTGCCGAAGACCGGCGTGTAGCCCATCATGTTGGTGCCTACCGTCACCGCCCAAAGTGAGAGCTGATCCCACGGCAGCAGGTAGCCGGTGAACGACAGGAACAGCGTGAGCGTCAGCAGGATGACGCCGATCACCCAGTTGAACTCCCGCGGCGGCTTGTAGGCGCCGTGGTAGAAGACGCGTGCCATGTGTAGGAACACCGAGATCACCATGAGGTGCGCGGCCCATCGGTGCATGTTGCGCACGAGCAGTCCGAAGGCGACTGAGGTGTGCAGAGTGGAGATGTCCTGCCAGGCGAGTGCGGTCGTCGGCCGGTAGAAGAACATCAAGAAGATGCCCGTGACCGTGAGCACGATGAACAGGAAGAACGACAGGCCGCCGAGGCAGAGGGTGTAGCTCACCTTCACTGCGTGGCGCTTCACCTTGACGGGGTGCAGGTGGTACAGCACCGAGTTCATGATCACGTACGAGCGGTTACGGGGGCTGTCGGTGTAGCCCTTGCGGAAGATGGAGCCCGGCCGGAAGATCGAGCTCCAAGCCTGCGACCCCTGCACGGTGTCGTTCAGCTTGGAGACGCGATCGCCAATCGAAGGTCGGTCGGACATCGACTTCGCCAAGGCGCGCTCCTCTCTATCCGAGTCTCATGCCATAGCCATAGCCATGGGTGTTGGTGCGCATGTGGGGATCGCCGGTAGCAGGTGCATCAACGAGCTTGCCGAGGATGATGACGCCGGTGGGGCAACGGTCGACGCACAGTGCGCACCGGGTGCACACGTCGTCGTCGATCACGAACACGCACTCGTCGGTGGGGTCCTCACCCGGTCGGTCGGTGTCGATCGCCTCGGTGATCGCTTCGTTCCGCACCATGAAGATGCACTTCCACGGGCAGATGTCGACACACCCTTCGCAGGTGATGCACTCGGACTGGTCGATGTGGATGAACTGCTTCGGCTTGACGGCGCGCGTGAGGTAGTCGTTGTCGACCTCTTGGAGGACGTAGTCCGTCCGGAATTCCGGCATCGGCGGGTTCGCGTCGGTGCGAGCCATCGTGATGCCTTACCCGCCCTGCTTCACGAGGGGACGTCCGTATGTCGACGGCGCGAGCTCACGCTGCGCCCGCTTCTCCGCCCGCTTGTCGCGGTTTTGCCACAGTCCCCACATCGCCACATGCGCCGTGAGGAAGACGCCGTAGATGAGGACCACGACGATGTCGCGAAGCTTCTCGTAGTCCACAGAGAACGGCGGCATCGGTGCGTTGAAGATCTCCCACTGAGCCTCGGTGAGGAACTTCTTCGACGGAGTCCAGCCCAACTCGTTGTTGGCCCACTGCAACCACTGGTGCGGCACCACGCCGTACACCCAGAACATCAGCGCGATCGAGAAGGTGGCCGCGGCGATGGCCTCGCCCCATGTGAGGGGTGCACCCACCGGGCGACGTCGGCCGTACAACAAGACCCCGGCCATGCCCAGGATTGCGACCAGGAAGGACATCACGAACGCAACCACTCGGGCGGGTGCCACCTCCCTCGCTCTTGTGGCCGTCGGCACGGCACCGGCGGCGGCGATCTGCCTCGTGAAATCTCTCACATTCTACCGAGCAAGGACCAGTCGGAAGAAGGTGTGCGCCGTTGTCTAGCACGGCGATTTCGGGGTCGACGAACGGCGCGATGGCTTGTCCCGTCTTGGTTCGCGGGGATCGCGGGCGTCTAAGGTTCGCCCGCGAATGACTGAGGTTCCGGAACATCTTCTCGCTCGTTCGAGGGCCCGCCGTGAGGCCGCGGGTCTGGCCACTCCGTCGGACGCCGGCGCGGTGCCTGCGCCGAGCGCGGGAGGCGAGGTCGAGCAGGTCGCGGCGGCGGCGACCCCGGCTCCGGCCGCGGCTCCGCCCCCGCCTCCGCCTCCTCCCAAGCCGGACCCGCCCTATATCCAGGCCTACAAGAACCGCAAGCGCATCCCGGCCTGGGCACTGCCGGCGCTCGTCGCGCTGCCGCTGTGGGCATTCCTCTACGCCAACACGCTGGAAACGCCACCGAAAGCCACGGCCGGGCCGCTGGCCGAGGGGGCGAAGGTCTACCAGAACTGCCAGAGCTGCCACGGCGCGACAGGAGGGGGCGGGGTCGGGCCCGCGCTCGAGGGCGGCGCGGTCGGCAAGACATTCCCCAACTTCAAGGACCAGATCCGCTGGGTGGCCCTCGGATCTACCGGATGGCCGGGCGACACGTACGGCGCGCAGAACAAGCCGAAGAAGGGCGGGATGCCGGCATGGGCAGCGCAACTCACGCCGCTGCAGATCGCGGAGGTCGTTCGCTACGAGCGCGAGGTGCTCGCAGGTCTGCCGCCAGAGCCTGACCTTGTCGCCATCACCGAGGGGCAGAAGCCGCCGCTCGACCAGGACGGCAACGAAGTCGCCGCGAAGTAGTGGTGGACACCACCGAAGTCTTGGTGGTGGGGGGCGGACCAGCCGGTGCGGCGGCGGCCTACTGGCTCGCTCGTGCGGGACACGACGTCGTCGTGCTCGAACGCAAGACCTACCCGCGGGAGAAGACATGCGGTGACGGACTCACGCCTCGGGCCGTGCACCAACTCGAGGAGATGGGACTCGGCGACGCGCTGACGCAGTTCCATCGTTACGACGGCCTTCGCGCCTGCGCGCACGGCATCACGCTCGAGCTGCAGTGGCCCGACCATCCGGTCTTCCCGAGCTACGGCTACGTCGTGCGCCGAAGAGAGCTCGACATGCTGGTCGCGGACCACGCCGTTGCCGCGGGAGCGACGATTCGTCAGGGCTGCGAAGCGATCGCGCCCGCGTTGGAGCGCGGTCTGGTCCGGGGCGCGGTCGTGAAACACAAGGCCACTGACAGGACTGAGGAGATCCGAGCGCGATACGTGGTCGTGGCGGACGGTGCGAACTCACGCTTCGGTCGAGCGCTGGGGGCAACTCGCAACCGGTCCTTCCCGCAAGGAATGGCCATCCGCGGGTACTACGAGAGCCCGCTGCACGCCGAGCCGTGGATCGAGTCTGCCCTCGACGTGCGCGATCGCAATGGCAACTCGTTGCCGGGCTACGGCTGGATCTTTCCGGTGGGTGACGGAACCATCAACGTCGGCATCGGATTGCTGTCGACGTTCCGCGACTGGAAGAACGTCAACACGTCGCATCTCATGAACGAGTTCGCCGCGACGGCGCCCGCTTACTGGGGCATCACGCCGGAGGGATCGACCGGTCCGCCAACGGGCGGCCGCCTGCCGATGGGGGGCTCGGTCACACCGAACGTCGGGCCGACGTGGGTGCTCGTCGGCGATGCGGCCGGAACGATCAATCCGTTCAACGGCGAAGGCATCGACTACGCGTACGAAACGGGGCGGCTCGCCGCCGAGTTGCTGGACGTCGCGCTCACGACCGGCGACGGCATGGCGTTGCAGCGGTACCCGCGGTTGCTGGAGGAGGAATACGGCTTGTACTTCAAGGTCGCACGTCTCTTCGCGAAGGTCATCGGCAACCCGGCACTACTCGGTCAGCTCACCAGAGTCGGAATGCAGTCGCGCTCGCTGATGGAGTGGGTGCTGCGCATCATGGCCAACCTGCTGCGCGAGGACGAGCTCGGCCCGGCGGAAGCGGCCTACAAGGCCATCGCCGCGATCGTCAGAGTCGTCCCCGAACCAGGCGCCGCCTGACGAAATCCCACTCAGACGTATACAGATCTGTATCCGTCTGAGTGGGATTTGCCGCGAGCTAGGTCGAGGACTCGAGGGGTTCGCCGTCGGAGGGCTCGGCGACCGCCAGGACCTTCGGCTCTTCGTCGGTCGCAACGGCAGCA
>JBEEGD010000137.1:0-4149 GCA_041166685.1 Acidimicrobiaceae bacterium
CGCCGCGACTGCGAGGAAGCTGCCCACCGCGGCTCCTGCGATCGTGAGGAGAATGGTCCCGCGGGCATCGAGTTGGTCAACAGCCACCATCGTCGGGCTCATCGGCTCCCCAAGAAAGACCGCTTGGAACCTAGCTCCGTTCGTCCCAAGAACTCTGGGCGTTCAGGGCTCCTCCCTCTGCTCGTAACCCACGATCGCCACCTGTGAATAGTGCTACGTGCGTGGGGCGGGCGCCGTGCCACTCGCGTGCCACAACGGACCGCTAGTCACGGCAAATCGCGGTCGGCCTCGGTTCTTTGCAATCCTTGCTGAGCTGCGCAAACGCTTCGGACGTGGTCGAGTATCGCCCGCCCAGCCGAGTTAGGAAACCGATGCTCTATCCCCTGAGCTACGGGGGCTGGATAGAAGAATGTGCTGGTCAGCGCGTTCGTCTTGTCCACATCACCGTGTGGACAAGTTGGCTCGGCGACCAAAATCCCGCGAAAATCCCGCGGGACGTTGCATCAGCGCGCGCCACGGGATGGATTTCGCGAGCGTCGGTCGACACGAACACGGCTCAACCGTAGGCGTTCATGGCTTCTCGTCGGTCTGGCTGTCGACGACTCGACGGGCGACGGCGACGCAGCGTTGCGCTCGCTCCACCGCTTTGGTCGCGGCCGACTTCGACACGTCATCCGGCTCGTACTCCGCCTTCGTCTTCATCGGCAGTAGGCGAATGAGATCCTTCGCCAGCGCCGCACCGTCCCGACCCGCGTCGCGCAGAAGGCGCAGCACTTCGTCGTGGTCTTGTCCCGCAGCGCGTTTGCCCAGCCGCATTCCTGTGAGCGCGTCCGCCGCGTTGATTCCGGCATGAATCGCCAGGCTGGTCGCGGCAATCGTCCGGCCGGCCTTCAGCTCGGCGATTGCAGCCGCGAGGAACTCCTCCGCCTTGCCGGCGTACGCGCGCGCCTGGCCCACGCCCGCGACGCGCGTTCGCGCCTGCTTAGGCACTGCGCCGGGCTCGCAGCTCATCGAGTGGTGCGCCGTGGACCACGATTCCGTCGCGCGCGATATCGGTCCATAGCGGTTTACGGCTGCGCAGCAAACGACTGATGTCATCCTCGGTCGCCTCCACGATCTCAACGCGGTTACCAGTGAGTCGACGCGCGAATTGGCGCCAGTCCTCAACCGCCTGCGCCCAGCGATCGTCGTCGTCGCTGACAGCGTGGGGCCGCACGACGACCGCATCGAGATCGCTGTCGGCGTCGGCGTCGCCCCGCGCGAACGACCCGAACACGATGATGCTCACTGCGGTCGGGTCCAGTGCCTTGGCTTTGCGCGCGAGCTCGTCAAGCACCATCTCGCGCGCTCGACTCAGAGCCCGGATCAGTCGCGACGCCACGTGGTCGTCGACGAGCCGAAAGAGCGCCGACGGCGGCACGTCGCGACGCTCGACGATGCCGAGGCGGACGAGGTCGGGGAGCACGCGTGAGGCCTGGGCAGGGCTCACATTGGCCAAGCGCGCCACCGTACGAAGGTTGAGATCAGCGGTGGTCTCCGCAAGGACGGCAAGAATGCGTCCCTGGGTCCCGGGGATCACGACCTGGATGGGACGCCGGAAGTCCATGTGGACGAGGCTACCAGCATCACTCATAAATGAGACAACCGTTTCATTCATGCGAGACACGCCCGTGAGGCCGTTCGGGCAGCTCGAGTGAGGCGCGGAGATGTTGAAGGCAACATTCGGTCCCACATCCTCCGTTGCCGCGTGCTCCACGCGCAGTCATTCGACGTAACTCCGCGATATCAGCGACTACTCAGGCGTGGCGGCTCCACGTGGCGGCCGGAAGGGTCACCGAGCGGCGACGGGGGGTCGCTGCTTTCGGAAGGAGTTCTTCCGAACGATCTTGTTGTCACGAGTCGTGAGGAAGTCGCAGCCGAAGACATCGACGCGACTGCGATCGCGCAGGGTGCCGGTCAGCCTCCACTCCGAAACGCCGTAGTCCTCGGAGATCACGAAGTGACGGCCGCCCCCCCAGTTCGCGTCCGGCATCGAGTCGAATACGTCAACAAACGCGGCCCGTACGTGCGGCTGACCGACGAACCTCGTGCCGTATGGCTCGGGCCCACCGGAGGCCTCGAACACGCAGTCGTCAGTGAACAAGGCCATCAAGCGGTCGATGTCATGACTGTTCCATGCGTCAGTGTGCTCGACGAGTAAGCGCTCCAGATCGTCACGGTTCACATCAGACCTCAGGGCGTCGGATCGGAGCATCGTAAGTCGCGCCCACTGGGTCCGCATCCTGGGCGACGTCGCCGGGTCTCTTCGAAGATCTCTGATGTGCACGCGCATCGCGCGAGCCGGTGAAGCGACGCCTCACTGCTCGACGATGGCCGGCGTCAGATACCGGTGCAGCATCTCCCGTGTTCGCTGCTCCGTGCCGTCGAACGTTGCTGGCCGGGCCACGAGGACGAAATGAAAGAACGTGAGCCACTCGACGAGTTCGACGAGGTCGTTCACGCGCAGGTGTCCGGCGTCGCGAAGTCGTTCGAGGATCGGGTTCCAGTAGTCGCGCTCGACTTGCATGATGCGGGCGGAGTGGTCGACGACCTCCGCGGTGAGCGTGAGCGCGTCAGGTCCGAGGAGCATGTGCACGTACGGGCTGCGACGCGCGGCATCGAGCAACGCAAGCTCCGCCTCGACGATCTGTTCCGCGGGTGCCAGATCGAGCGCTAGGCGGTCGCGAGCTTCGTTGGCGACGCGCCGCGCTTCGTGTTCGATGACCTCACTGATGAGGGAGTTCTTGTTCTCGAAGTAGTTGTAGACGGTCTTGCGCGAAACGCTTGCGGCATCGGCCACGTCGTCCATGGTCGTGCGCCTGATCCCGAACCGCTCGAAGCAGGCGGTGGCGGCTTCGAAGATCTCGCGTCGCACGTCGCCATCGAGGCTGACCTTGTCCCTCGTCTTCGCACCTCGCGCAGCCACTGCCTTCACAGTACACACTTGACGTGAAATGTGTACTCATGTTACACAATTCACGTCCAATGTGAACTGTGAAGCAAGGGGGATCTGATGGCCGACTTCGACCTGATCATTCGCGGAGGCCGAGTCGTCGACGGCACGGGTCTTCCGAGCTTCGTTGGCGACATCGCCGTCAAGGACGGCCGAGTCGCGAAGGTCGACGGCCTGAAGGGCGCCACCGGCCAGCGCGAACTCGATGCGCGTGGCTTGATCGTCGCGCCGGGGGTGATCGACCTCCACACCCACTACGACGCTCAGCTCTTCTTCGACCCGTATTGCACGATCTCGGGTTGGCACGGCGTGACATCGGTGGTCATCGGGAACTGTGGGTTTGGCTTTGCACCCGTCCGCCCGGAGGATCGCGAGCGGGCGATGTTGCGCATGACGCGCAACGAGGCGATCGAGTACGACGTGATGGCGTCGACGATGCCGTGGGACTGGGTGTCGTTCCCCGAGTTCCTCGACAGCCTCGAACGTCAGCCGCTCGGCGTGAACGTCACCTCGCTGTGTCCGATCGCGCCGCTCATGTTGTGGGTGCTCGGCGAGAGCCGCCGCTACGAAGAGCCGACCGCTGACGAAGTCAAGGAGATGCAGCACCTGCTGCATGTCGCGATGGATGCCGGCGCGTGCGGATTCTCGATCCAGAAGCTCGGCTTCGATTCGGTGCAACCCGACTTCGACGGCGGTCCGATGCCGACCGATGTGATGTCCGACGACCTCATCCTCGCCTTCGCCGATGTGTTGCGCGAGCGCGACGAGGGCTGGATCCAGATCACGTACGCACCGTTCGAGGTCGAGAAGGTGAACCTCGCGGCAAGCGTTGTCGGAGACACGACGATGAAGTTCATCGAGGAGCTGGCGGAGCGTGCGCAGCGGCCGGTCTTGCACAACGTGATCATTCCGATCGCCGATGCGCCCGAGATCTACCTCGGCGCCATGCAGTGGCTCGCCGATGCACAGGGCCGCGGCCTGCGCATCTATGGCCAAGGCGACCATGTTCGCAACTGGTTCCAACTGACGTACGAGCATTTCAACCTGTGGGACTCGGCGCCGGCATGGAAGGAGTGCTTCCTCGGCACCGACGAGGAGAAGCTCGAGCATCTCGCCGATCCCAAGTTGCGCCAACGAATGATCGACGAGGAGCCGCT
>JBEEGD010000138.1:0-2606 GCA_041166685.1 Acidimicrobiaceae bacterium
CCGCCGGGGACAGGCACGTAGTTGAAGTTGTCACCGAACTGACTGAACGGCTTCGAGAACTCTGCGGTGTCACAGTTTTGCGCGCTCTTGACGAGCAAGCCGGCGTTCGCGGCTGGTGCCATGACGGCGCCGAGCGCGATGATGGCTCCGCTGGCGAGAAGAGTCCTGAACTTGTTGAGCCGAGGTGTCACGGAGGGAATCCTTTCCAACGGCGCGGAGAAGGCCTCATGCCCAACTCCTGCATCGGACAACACGTATCGGAATGCAGGGTTGGGTAGTGGTGGGTCGGACGGACGAATTGTTGGGTCCGCGCGGCCTACCCAAAACAACGAGAGGGAGCGCCCCCGAACGGGGCGCCCCCTCCAGACGTTCAGGGACCGGTGCCTACCAGCGGGTGTAGGGGTCGACGTAGAAGTCGTCGACCCGCCAGCAGCCACTCACGGCCGTCAGCTTGAATGCGACCGCGGTATGGCTGCCTGGCAGCAGTGGAAGCAGGTTCGCGATGATTGCGAACGGCGGCGTCAGCGCCCAGTCGCCCGTTCCTGCAATCGCCCCGATCGGTGCCGACTGCACGTTCCCGGCTGCGTCCTCGAACAGGACGTCGACGCGCAGCCTCGCGGCAGGGCTACTCCCCTTGGCGAAGAAGCGGATGTCGGGATGCTCGATTCCGACGCAGATGGAGGGGCTCACGGACGCGTTTCCGGCCGACAGATGGAGCGAGCCGTTGTCAGAGGCCGCGCCGACGCTCCAGGGCTCGTTCTCGGAGACGACCGTTCCCCCGCCCCATTTCGTCGAGCCGGCTTCGAAGTCGCCACCGGGCTGCAGCGTGTAGCTCGCGGGATCTGCCCATGGAAGGAACGGCTGGGAGAACGCCTGGGACTCGCAATCGGCTGCATCGGCGACGAGGACTCCGGCGCTGGCGGCCGATGGTGCAGCGAGCGCAGCGGCGATGACTCCTGTTACGAAGAACGTCCTGACGCGGAGGGAGCGGGACATGTGGGGGATTCCTTTCCAGAGGCAGGCCGGCGTCCTTGCCGGGCTGGACCGAACGTCCCCGCCGTTCGTGTCAGCAAACCTCGAACAAACGTCCAGGTTCGACCGAATTCGAGGCGGGGACGTATTCCGCCGATGAACGCATGGCAGTGGCGATGCGACTTCCACGACTAGACATGGGAGATGCCCTTGGGCCTGCCGTCGAGCGCATGCTCGCCGAGAGCCGCGTGCGCCGTCCGCAACCGCTCTCGACCCGCGAGCGGCGTACCGAGATGGCCGCGGGGGTCGTGGTCATCCTCGTTGTCGCGGCCATGGCGCTCGGGTTCGACTCCCCTCACGATTTGGAGCTTGGGCCGGCAGTCGCGCTGACACTCGCCTACGCCCTGGCGGTTCGCGTCCGGTTCTCCGTCGGCCACGGCTTCACATCCCCGACGCAGTTGCTGCTCGTGCCGATGCTGTTCGTGCTGCCGGCTCCAATCGTTCCTGTCGCGGTCGAGGTCGCGATCGTGCTGTCGAAGCTGCCCGACGTGCTGGCCGGCCGGCTTCATCCGGACCGCCTCCTCGTTTCACCGGCCGACGCTTGGTTCGCGGTCGGGCCAGCGCTCGTCTTCGCCGTAGGCCAGGTGGTCGCGCCCGATTGGAACGACGCGCCGCTGTACGCCCTGGCGTTCGGGGCGCAGATGCTGTTCGACGTAATGGCCTCGACGATCCGCGAGTGGGTCGCCACAGGACTCGGGCCTCGGTTGCACATCCGCGTCATGACGCGCGTGTACATGGTCGACGCGCTGCTGTGGCCGATTGGGCTGTTCGTGGCGTTCGCAGCCGAGGACGCGCCGTACCGCGCGCTCCTCGTGCTCCCGCTCGTCGCGCTCTTCGAGGTCTTTGCGCAAGAGCGCGAGGCGAACATCGAGAGCGCGCTGCAGCTGTCCACCGCCTACCGCGGCACCGCCCTGCTGCTCGGCGACGTCCTCGAGGACAAGGACGCCTACACCGCGAGCCACAGCCACGGAGTCGTGTCGCTCTCGCTCGCGGTGGCCGACCGGCTGCGACTGGATCCGGCGGCGCGGCGGCGTGTCGAGTTCGGCGCGCTGCTCCACGACATCGGCAAGATCGCCGTGCCTGCTGACATCCTCAACAAGCCCGGGCCGCTCGACCACGACGAGTGGGCGGTCATGAAGCTGCACACGGTCGAGGGCCAGCACATGCTCGACCGCGTCGGCGGGGTGCTCGGCGAGGTCGGCCGGGTCGTGCGTTCCTCACACGAGCACTACGACGGCGGCGGCTATCCCGACGGGCTCGCCCGGCACGAGATCCCGATCGAGGCCCGCATCGTCTGCTGCTGTGACGCCTTCAGCGCGATGACGACGACCCGCAGCTACCGCCGCGCGATGTCGCTCGAAGCGGCGCGCGAGGAGCTCGTCCGCAACTCCGGGACCCAGTTCGACCCACATGTGGTCGAGGCGCTCCTCGTGGTCATCGATCAGGAACACGTGGTCGTGACGCCCCCGGTTCCGGCACTGGACCTGGCACCCCCGGCACCGGCGCACTCCGCCTGAGCCGTGTACCCCATCCTGCGGGGTGTGACCCCTCCCTAGATGTAAGACCCGAGCAGG
>JBEEGD010000139.1:0-3570 GCA_041166685.1 Acidimicrobiaceae bacterium
GTCGTGGTCACCGCCGATCGCGGCTTGGCGGGCGGTTACAACAACAACGTCATCCGCGCCGCAGAGCGAGCGATGCGGGCGGACCGGGGCCAAGGCCGCGAGATCAAGCTGTACGTCATCGGGAAGAAGGCCAACAAGTACTTCCGCTTCCGCCGCGTGCCGATCGAGGAAACCTTCCTGGGCGTGACCGACCAGCCGACGTACGAGCAGGCCCGCGAGGTGGCCCACGCTGTGGCGGAGGCGTTCAACAACAGCACGGTCGATGCAGTGCAGTTGGTGTACACGCAGTTCCTGTCGGCCGGAACGCAGCGCGTCGTGCAGCGACAGCTCATGCCGCTCGACACGGCGACGCTCGAGGACGCCAAGGCGAACGAGGCCGGCGCGAGCTATGAGTTCGAGCCCAGCCCTGACCTGATTCTCGGACGCCTGCTGCCGCGCTACGCCGAGGCCCGCTTGTTCGCCGCGTTCCTCGACGCCTCCGCTTCCGAGCACGCCGCTCGTCAGCGAGCGATGAAGGCGGCCACCGACAACGCCGAGGAGCTCATCAAGAACCTCTCGCGGGTGATGAACCGTGCCCGCCAGGACGCGATCACCACCGAGATCATGGAGATCGTCGGCGGGGCCGAGGCCCTGCGCAGAGCCAGCTCGGACCACGACGACCTCCTCCTTGACCACGTAACCCCAGACGACCTGCTCGGCGCGCCCGCGCCGTGAGGAGAACCACATGACCGTCACCGAACAAACTCCGTCCACCGAGCCGAAGGTGCACAAGGACGGCAAGATCGTCTCGATCGCGGGACCGGTCGTCGACGTCGAGTTCCCTCGCGGCGATCTTCCGGAGATCAACCACGCGCTGCAGTTCACCGTCAAGGTCGAGGGCACGGAGATCGTCATCACCGCGGAGGTTGCGCAACAGATCGGCGAGGGTCGTGTGCGCGCGATCTGTCTCAAGCCGACCGACGGTCTCACTCGCGGCACCGTAGTGAAGAACCTGGGTCGCGGCTTGTCCATGCCTGTCGGTGACGGCGTGCTCGGGCACGTCCTCAACGTGCTGGGCGAGCCCCTCGACGTGCCGTCGCTCGAGAACATCGACGATCGCTGGGACATCCACCGCGCGGCGCCGGCGTTCGACACGCTCGAGCCGAAGCGGATCATGTTCGAGACTGGCATCAAGGTCATCGACCTGCTCACCCCTTACCTGCAGGGCGGCAAGATCGGGTTGTTCGGTGGCGCCGGCGTGGGCAAGACCATCCTCATCACCGAGATGATCAACCGCGTCGCCACACAACACGGTGGCGTGTCGGTGTTCGCCGGCGTCGGTGAGCGCACTCGGGAAGGCACCGACCTGTTCATCGAGATGGGCGAGTCCGGCGTGCTCGACAAGGCGTCGCTCGTATTCGGCCAGATGGACGAGCCGCCTGGCGTGCGTCTGCGCATCGCGCTCGCGGCACTGACGATCGCCGAGTACTTCCGTGATGCGCGCGGGCAGGACGTGTTGCTGTTCGTCGACAACATCTTCCGTTTCGTGCAGGCCGGGTCGGAGGTGTCCACACTCCTCGGCCGAATGCCATCCGCAGTGGGGTATCAGCCGACGCTGGCCGACGAGATGGGCGAGTTGCAGGAGCGCATCACCTCGACCCGAGGCCGCTCGATCACATCGCTGCAGGCCGTGTACGTCCCTGCCGACGACTACACCGACCCCGCGCCGTTCACGACCTTCACCCACCTGGACGCCACCACTGAACTGTCCCGGCAGATCGCGGCCCTCGGCATCTATCCCGCGGTGGATCCGCTGGCCTCGACGTCCACGATCCTCGCTCCCGAGGTCGTCGGCGAACGCCACTACGCCGTGGCCCGGCGAACGCAGGAGATCCTGCAGCGCTACAAGGAACTGCAGGACATCATCGCGATCCTCGGTCTCGACGAGCTCTCTGAAGAAGACCGCATCACGGTGAACCGAGCCCGCAAGATCCAGCGCTTCCTCTCGCAGCCATTCAATGTCGGCGAGGTCTTCACCGGGTTGAAGGGCGTCAACGTCCCGGTCGAAGAGACGATCGAGTCGTTCGAGCAGCTGTGCAGCGGCGATCTGGACGATCTGCCGGAGCAGGCGTTCCTCAACGTGGGCAACGCCGACTCGGCTCGCGCCAAGGCCAAGCAGCTGGAAGAGCAGTAGGCGCTCGATGCTCGACGTCGAACTCGTCTCGCCGGAGAAGATCCTGTTCACCGGACAGGCTTCGTTCGTGCGCGCGCGTACGATCGGCGGCGGCGAGATCGCGTTCCTCACGGGCCACGCGCCGTTCATCGGGGCACTCGACATCTGCGTCGTCAAGATCATCGACGACGGCGGGACCGAGCAGCTGGTCGCGGTGCACGGCGGTTTCGTCGAGGTGTCCGACGATCGCGTCACGATCCTGTCGGATGTGGCCGAGCTGGCCGACGAGATCGACGTCGCGCGCGCCGAGCAGGCTCGCACGCAGGGGGAGTCGGATCTGCGCAACAACCCCGACGACGAAGAGGCCCAGGCGGCGTTGAAGCGGGCAGAGATCCGCATCGAGGCCGCCACGTCGGTGCCTGCGAGCAGCGCCAGGCACTGATGCCAAGGGTCCGGCTCGCTTCGGCGCTGCTGGTCCCGGAACCGTTCGCCCGCGAGATCGATGGCCTTCGTCGCGCGCTGGGCGACGACCTCGAGCGGGTTCCACCTCATCTCACGCTCGTTCCCCCAGTCAACGTGCGCGTCGACGACGTTTCCGCCGTGTTGGCCCAACTGCGCGGCGCGGGTGCTGGCATTGAGCCGTTCGCCGTCACGCTCGGTCCGCCCGCCACGTTCCAACCCGTGAACCCGGTCGTGTACCTCCAGGTCGGCGGCGACGTCGAGGCCGTGAACGAGATTCGCAATCGTGTGTTCACCGGCGCCTTGGCGCGGAAGTTGACGCACGAGTTCGTGCCGCACGTGACGATCAGCGAGAACACGGCGCCCGATCGAATCGACGTAGCGTTGATCGCGCTGGCGGACTACAAGATCGAGGTGTCGTTCGAATCGGTCCACCTGCTGCAAGAGGTGCGGCGCCGATGGAATCCGATCGCCGAGGTACGGTTCGAAGCACCGCTCGTCGTGGGGCGGGGCGGCATCGAGACCGAGATCATGACGTCGTCCATGGCGGACCCGGAGGTCGCCGAGTTCCTCGGCGAACCGCGCCCGGGAGCAGAGCAGGTCATCGTGGCGCGACGAGACGGCGTGGTGGTCTCCGTCGCGCTGGCGACCGGTGGCGAGCTGGTGCAGTTCGTCGGTGACCCCGACCTCGAACGGCAACTCCTGAAGCTCGCTCGCGCCGACTGATCAGCCCAATCACCCGTTCGGGTGACACGAGCCGCCACGAGGCGCCGCTACGGTCCCGCTGGGTGACTGACGAGGGCGGAACCGACGCATTCTCGGTACGAGTGCGCCGCGGCGAGTCATCGACCACGATCCTCCTGGCGGGAGAGATCGACCTGGCTGCCCGGGCCGCGCTCGACGACGCGCTCGCCGAGGCACTCGCCGACCCAGTCGCTCTTCGTTTGGTCGTCGATCTT
>JBEEGD010000140.1:0-25712 GCA_041166685.1 Acidimicrobiaceae bacterium
CGACAACCTCGGTCGCGACAGGCTCGGGCGTTTCCGTGAGCTGCGCGGCGACGCGCGCCTCACGCTCCTGGGCCAGCAGCGCGGCTTGGCGGCGAGCCTCGGCTTGCTGCGCGGCGATGCGCGCGTCGTCCTCGGCTGTGCGCTGCGCCACGGCGGCGGCGGCGGCCGCCCCGGCTCCGCGCTTGGACGCGATGAAGCGACCCTCTTCCACGGCGTCGGCGATGATCCGGCACATCAAGGTGCCGGCGCGGATGGCGTCGTCGTTGCCGGGAATGACGTACTGGATGAGATCCGGGTCGCAGTTGGTGTCGACGACCGCGACGATCGGAATACCGAGCTTGTTGGCCTCGGTGACACCGATGTGCTCTTTCTTCGTGTCCAGGATGAACACGGCCTCCGGCAGCTTCGTCATCTCTCGGATGCCCTTGAGGTTGCGCTCGAGCTTCTCGAGCTCTCGCCCGATCAACAGGGCTTCCTTCTTCGGCATCGCCTCGAAGTCGCCGGCCGCCCGCATGCGCTGGTATTCCTGCATCTTCTGCACGCGCTTGGCGATGGTCTCGAAGTTGGTGAGCATGCCGCCGAGCCAGCGCTCGTTGATGTACGGCATGCCGCATTTGTCGGCGTAGGCCTGGATCGGGTCCTGGGCCTGCTTCTTGGTGCCGATGAAGAGGATGTTCCCTCCGTCGGCCACGAGATCACGCACAAATGAGTACGCGGTCTCGATCCGGGCCAGCGTCTGCTGGAGGTCGATGATGTAGATGCCGTTGCGCTCGCCGAAGATGAAGCGACGCATCTTCGGGTTCCAGCGCCGGGTCTGGTGGCCGAAGTGAACCCCGGCCTCCAACAGTTGCTTCATGGTGACGACAGGTGCGTCCATGCTTGTACGTGCTCCTTCCCAACGGTTGGGTAGCAGCCTGCGGCGCAACGCGTGATCAGAAGGGTCACGCGCACCGTGGGTCGGCGCAGGCGGTGGTCGTGACCGGGCGGATGCCAGGCCGCCAGGCAGTGTAGTGGCTGGTCGGGAGGGTCCACGCAGCATCACCCACCCTGGGTGACCACGAGCGCGTGCTCGAAGTTGCCGATGAGGTCGCTCCCGACGGCATCGAGGACGGCGTCCGCGGCAGTCTCACATGACGGCGCCAGACCGGCGATGGCCAGGCTCATCTCCCTCAGCGCCGCGGCCGAACCGGGCAGATCGGCGTGAGCGCTCGGCCCGTCGACAGGCACGATCACGTTGTCGGCTCCGGCGAGTCGGCTCCGACCGGAAGGCACGACGACATCACCGCGGGCCGCGATCGACACGACGTGCACCCCGGCAGGCGGTGGGGTGGCCGCGAGCTTCGCCAGTAGGTCAGATCCCGGAGCGAGCTGGCGCACCGCCTCGTCGTCCGGCGAGATCGGCAGCCCCGCCACGATCTGTGCGGCGTCGAAACCGATCGGATCAATCGGATTGGAATCGGCCCGCTGGACGAACTCGGCCAGATCCGCCCCTTCGTGCGGCGTGCCCAGCGTGATCACCAGATGGAGATGGTCGAGGACCTCCGGGTGGGTGGCGGCCAGGTCTGCGAGGGCGACCCGCACGACAAGTCCGCCTTGGCTGTGAGCGATCACGTCGAGGGGCAGGCCCTCGGGCGCCGCGTCAGCGATCTGCACCAGGACCTCGGCCAATCGATGCCCGGAGGTTTCGATGTCGCCCGTGGTGTCACGTGCGCGGTAGTCCGCACCAACCACGCCCCTGATCTCGACCGCCACCGCGCCATCGGCCGGCACGCGACCACCGGAATAGGAAAAGCGCATCACATCCGCCGGCTGATACCCGAGCGCGCCGGTGTCGACGGCGTCCACTGCGGCCGACGCACTCGACGAGCCCAGCCCACCGACCAATACCGCCATACGACGACCCGGCGGCCTCGGTGCCGGCGTCGAGGCTGCCGTACATCGAGACTGAGCCTGCCGCCAGGTGACCAAGGCCTGCACCGAATCGGCAAGCAAGGGCGCGGGCGTCAACGACACGATGGTCGGTGCGGCGGCGGACAGGTGCCGGAGCTCCCAGTCGAGCGCGCTGAGCAGGGCATCTCCGCCCGGCAAGCTCCAACCACGTTGACGCGGGGCTTGCGCCTGCGGACGGTCGAGTGGTTCTGGAACGAGGTACACCCGCGGCGGACCTGCTTCGAACAGCGATGCCGGGTCGATGTACGCATCACCGACGCGCGCAGTGAACAACAACGCGCCGGACGACGAGCCAACAGGGTCGCCGCCGCGCACCCGATCGCCCGCAGAGACCAGGAGATCGAGGAGCGGGCCGTACGTGGTACGGACTCCGTCGGCGTGACGGATGGTGACCCACCGCCGGCCGGCGACCACGCCGGCAAAGGTCACCGTCCCGTCCGCCGCAGCGACGACAACGGTGCCCGCGGCGGTGGCGTACTCGATACCGCGATTGCCGGGCCCGTAGGGCGTCGTGGGCGGGCGGAACGGATCTTGGGTCGGCGCGTCGACCGGCGGTGTGTAGACGACCGATCCGGGCACGGGTTCGGTCGTCGTGGCCGCAGCGGGTGCGGCGGTGAGAACGAAGGAGGTGATGACCGTCAAAGCGACGATCGAACGGATGACGAAGCGAGGCATGAGCGCTCCCCAGGGCGCGTCGGGTCATGACGGGGAAGCGCATTTCAGGTCGCGCGACGCGACCGAGCGTTATGCAGGTTCGCGTTCAGAAGCCGCGAGGCGGGACCGGAGCTGAAGTACGGCCTTCGTGTGGATCTGACACACGCGGCTCTCGGTCACACCGAGGACCTGGCCGATCTCGGCCAGCGTCAAGCCCTCGTAGTAGTAGAGGGTGAGCACGATTTTTTCGCGCTCGGGCATTCGGTTGATGGCGTCAGCGAGGATCTGACGCATTTCTTCGACCTCGTAAGCCGCGACAGGCCCATCGGTTGGGTCGGCGACGGTGTCGCCAAGGCTCAAGGCTTCGCCGCGGTCGCCGCCGACGGAAAGCATCTCGTCGAGCGCGACGAGGCCGATGAACGAGATCTGGCTCAAGGCGCTCTGGAACTGGTCGTCGCTGAACCCCAACTCTCCCGCCAGCTCCTCGTCGCTCGGCGTCCGATGGAGTTGGGCTTCGAGCTTGGCGTAGGCCTTTTCAAGCGCACGAGCCTTGGCTCGCACCGAGCGCGGCACCCAATCGATGGAACGCAGTTCGTCGAGAATCGCACCCTTGATGCGAGCGATGGCGTACGTCTCGAATTTGTAGCCGCGATCGAGATCGAACTTCTCGATCGCATCGATGAGCCCGAAGATGCCGTAACTGACGAGGTCGGCTTGCTCCACGTTCTGCGGAAGACCGACCGCGACGCGACCGGCGACGTACTTGACCAGCGGGGAGTAATGAAGGATCAACGCGTCTCGAACGTCGCGTCCCCCGGCTGATTTGTACGACGCCCAGAGCCGATCGGTCTCGGCCGTGGCGTCTGCGGTCACAAGGGCTCCCTAGGCTCGCGGGTGGTTCGCGTCGTAGACGCGTCTCAGCCGCTCTCGACTCACGTGAGTGTATATCTGGGTCGTTGCGAGGTCGGCGTGGCCGAGCAGCTCCTGAACTGCTCGAAGATCGGCGCCCCCATCGAGCAAGTGCGTCGCAAATGTATGGCGGAGCGCGTGAGGGTGGGTGGGTACGGGTGAACGGTGATCGAGGATGCGGCGGACGTCGCGCGGGGTCAGCGGCCGGCCCCTTCGGTTGACGAACAGGGCGTCGTGCACGGATTGGGTGGTGGAGCTCGAGTTGCCCCCCGGGCCCGAACAGACAGCGTCGTTGCGACCGGTCGTGACCCACGCTCTCAACGCGGCGGACGCGGGCGCGCTCAGCGGCACGCGGCGCTCTTTGGCGCCTTTGCCCCACACCGACAGCCAATGGCGGCGGAGATCGATGTCGGCCACCCGCAGGCTGCACACCTCGCTCACCCGCAGGCCGCTGCCGTACAGCAGCTCGAGCACGGCGTCGTCGCGGCAACGCACGAAGGGCGGATCGTCCTCGACCCGCGCCGGGGGCTCGTCGAGCAGACGGTGGAGCTCGTCGGCCCGAAGCACGTGGGGCAAGCGCGCCTCGCCCTTCGGGGCACTCAATCGGGCGGTCGGGTCGACGCTGATCAGGCCGGTTTGCTGGAGCCAGCCGAAGTATCGCCGCAGCGACGAGGCCGCACGGGCGATCGTGCGCTTCGCGCGACGACGGGTGGTGAGTGAGGCGAGGTAGCGGCGCAACACGAGACGGTCGACGGCACCAGGACCGTCCAGCCCGGCCCGCTCGGCCCACGTCACGAAGCCGTTGACATCGCGGCGATAGGCCGAGACCGTCGCCGGAGCGACGCCCGTGAGCGACGTGGTGAAGTTGTCGACCCGCCAGTCCACGCACTAACGGTACCGGCGAACGCACGGTCCGCGCGAGCAACCACGCCGCAAAGGGCCAAAGTGCCCACCGGCTCACCGTTCGCTCCTGGCCGCTCGCTCATACCAGCCCGCTCGCTCGACCACCCAGCCGTGCTCCTGTAGCCGAGTCAAGGCCAAGGCGAGCTCACCCAACGGACGCAGCGTGCGAACGGCCAGGCCGTCGAGGGAGACCGGCGACCATCCGAGCGCGTCGAGCACGCTTGCGTCCTGAGGAGCAGGCTCGGGCCGGGGATCGTGGATCGGCCGGCACAAGGCAGACGAGAGCCCGAGGGCGACGAGCACATCCCCTGCGTCGCACACCACGTGGGCGCCGTCACGAAGGAGCCGGTTGGTGCCCGCCGAGGTTGCGCTCCTGACCGGGCCCGGCGCCGCGAACACCACTCGGTCCCGCCGCTCGGCTTCGGTGACGGTGTGCATCGAACCCCCCATCTCCCGTGATTCGACGACGATCACGACGTCGGCGATCGCGGCGATCAACCGATTGCGCGCAGGGAACCGCCACCGCTCCGGTGGCGCGCCGAGCGGGGCCTCGCTCAGGAGCACTCCGCGTCGCTCGACCTCGCGCCACAGCTCCGCGTGCCGGCGTGGATACACGACGTCGAGCCCGCTGCCGACCACGCCAATGGGTGGAGCGGTGTTGGCGTCGAGGGCGCCCGCGTGTCCCGCGCCGTCGATGCCCAGCGCAAGGCCGGACACGATGGCGACGCCGGCCGCCGCGAGATCGCGGCCCAGCTCGAACGCCAACTCGAGCCCGTAACGAGTTGCGCCGCGGGTGCCGACGATCGCGACACGGGGACCGGAGATGACGGTGGGATCGCCGCGCATGAACAACACGGCTGGCGGTTCGATGTCGTTGGCCAACGGCGCCGGGTACGCGACCGAGCCGAGTGCGGCCACACCGATTCCCGCGTCGAGGTGGCGCGTCCAGACCGACGCGACATCGGTCGCCGCAGCCGCCGAAGCCCAGATCGATGCCAACCGCTCAGGGTCGACGCGGGCAGCGATGACCGTGGCGCGATCTCGTAGCCATTCGCGACGCTGCACACACTCCCAGGCGTCGGGCGGCGACCAACGGCGCAAGAGAGCCAGTAGTCGGGCCGGACCCATCCCGGGCAGCCCCGCGAGCGCGGCACCCCACGCCTCGGGCGGCAACTCGAGCATCATGCCACCCGCGTTTCTCGCCGGAACAGGTCCGTCCGCAGATTGAGCGCGAGCGCGACATGTTCGGCGTCGACGACCTGTTCCTGTCGCAAGTCGGCGATCGTGCGCGCAACCGCGCGCACACGGTCAACGCCTCGGCCACTGAGCCGTCCCGCGCGCAGCGCGGACTCGAGCACGTTCGTCGCAGCATCGGTGAGCGGTGCCACACGATCGACGGTCTTGCCGCGCAGCTCGGAGTTGGCGCGTACACCTCTCTCGACGGCAAGCGCTCGTACCGCCGCAACCCGAGACGCCACCGTTTCGCTCGACTCCTCCTCAGCGCCTCGCAACAGCTGGGTCACCTCAGGACGGCAGACCTCGACGCGGATGTCGAATCGGTCGAGCAGTGGACCCGACACGCGCCGGCTGTAGCGCGCTCGAGCCGAGGAGCCGCATCGACATGCGCCTGGCGGTCCCCCTTCACCGCATGGGCACGGATTCATCGCGGCCACGAGCAGGAATCGAGCCGGGAGCTCGACACGTAGCGCCGCCCGAGCGACGCGCACGACTCCTTCCTCCAGCGGTTGGCGCAGCGCATCGAGCACGTTTGGTTGGAACTCACCGAGCTCGTCCAGAAAGAGGACGCCTCCATGCGCGAGCGAGATCTCGCCGGGTCGGATGGCGCCGTGACCGCCCCCGACGAGGGAAACGCTCGATGCCCCGTGATGCGGCGCACGGAACGGCGGCCGGCGCACCAGTGCCTCGCCGACCCGCTCGGCTCCCGCCGCAGAGTGGATGCGAGTGGCCTCGAGGGCGGCACGGTCGTCGAGATCGGGCAACAGCCCGGGCAACCGGCGAGCCAGCATCGTCTTGCCGGCACCCGGAGGCCCGACGAGCAGTACATGGTGCCCACCGGCGGCCGCGACCTCGAGCGCGAAACGGGCCAGCGGTTGACCGCGCACCTCCGCCAAATCGAGGGTCGGCGGGCCTACCGGGCCGGGTGGAGGCGGTGAGGGTGGGTCGGCCCACGGACCGAGGCCCTGCAGGGCGCTCACGAGCTCCGCCAGGGTGCGGGCGACGAGCACCTTGTGCCGTCCGAGCAACGTCGCTTCGCGGTGGGCGCGGGGACCGACGACGACTCTCGGGCAGTCGACTGCGTCGACCAGCGACAGTACGCCCGGTACCGGACGAATTGTGCCGTCGAGACCGAGCTCGCCGATGAACCCCATTCCGTCGATCGCAGCCGCGGGGATGTCGTCGCCCGCGACCAACAACCCAACGGCAATGGCGAGATCGAGGCAGGCACCGAGCTTGCGCAGTGCCGACGGAGCGAGGTTGACGGTGATGCGCTTGTTGGGCCACCCGATCCCTGAGCTCACCAACGCGGCGCGCACCCGATCACGGGACTCGCGGCAGGCCGTGTCGGGCAGACCGACCAGGGTGAATTTCGGCAACCCGACGGTGACGTGCACCTCGACCGTGACCGGGTGGCCGTCGACTCCGAGCAGGGTGGCGGATGGAATGCTCGCCAACACCAGAACTCCTCACACGGCTTGACTGATGTGAGGTGGGCCGTTCAACGCCGGCCGGCGAGCGCACCGCAGAGACTACAGACCCCCTGTGACACTCACCTTCCCCGGAAGGTCGGCTCGCGCTTCTGCACGAAAGCCTGCATCGCCTCGGTGGTGTCCTGCGACGCGAAGTTGAGGTTCTGCGCGACGCCTTCAGCGTCGAGCGCGTGCGCGAGCGACATCTCCATCGAGTCGTTGAGCAACCGCTTGCTCATGCTCAGCGCCAGCGGTGGACCCGCGGCGAGGCGAGCGGCCCAGTCGTCGACGAATGCGTCGATCTCTGCCGCGGAGACGACGCGGTTCACGATGCCGATCTCCTGCGCCTCCTTCGCACCGATGATGTCGGCGAAGAGCACGAGCTCCTTTGCCTTGTGCAATCCGATGAGACGCGGCAACAGCCACGATCCTCCGAAGTCGACCGTGAGGCCTCGCTTGGCGAAGATCTCGGAGAACCGGGCGTCGTCGGTGGCGACGATCAAGTCGCAACCGAGTGCGAGATTGAGCCCTGCGCCGGCAGCAACGCCTGTGACCTTGGCGATCACGGGTTGGGGAACGTCGTGCAACGCGAGGCACACGTCGCCGACGAGACGCATCCGCGTCAAGCCGTGCGCTTGCTCATCGGGCGTGCTCCCACTGATGTCCGCTCCCGAGCAGAACGCTCCGCCCGCGCCGGTGATCACGACGACCTTGTCCTCGTCGACGTTGGCCTTGATCGCCCGAAACGTCTCCAACAGCTCGTCCCACATCGGTCCGTTGATCGCGTTCTTGCGGTCGGGCCGGTTCAGCGTGACGGTGACGACGCCATCCGAGCGGTCGATGAGCAAGGTCTGCATGGCGCCGACGATACTCATGCGATGGGGTTCAACCCTTTTCGTCAGCAGCAACGGCGCACGGGCGACTACGTCCTCCTCGTCGCCGCGTTCGTCGTCGTCGCAGCACTCGTGCTGTGGGGCCTGTTCGGCTGACCTAGAACGCGCCTTCGATCACTTCGACCGCATCGCCGACCACGGTCACGACGTCGAAGCGGATCTCGCGCATCCGGATCGGGAAGTCTTCGAGCCACTTGCCCGCCAAGACGCGCAGCCGCTGCCGCTTGAGATGGTTCACCGCTTCTGCCGGAGACCCGAACACGTCACTGGCGCGGGTCTTCACCTCGCAGAACACGATCGTGCGATTCCGGCGCACGACGAGATCGAGCTCACCCTCACGACAACGCCAGTTGCGCGCCACCACCTCGTAGCCGTTGGCCTCGTACCACGCGGCGGCGGCATCCTCCCCGGCGATCCCCAGCGCCCGGCGGGTCATCGTCACTCTTACAAGATGTCCTTCTTCGGAAGCTCTTCGACGTTCACGTCCTTGAACGTGACAACTCGCACCGATGGAACGAATCGGCTCGAACGGTACATGTCCCACACCCAGGCGTCGCGTAGTTCGAGGTCGACGAAGGTGCGGCCGTCTTGGTCGTGCACCGATTGCTTGACCTCGTTGCAAAGGTAGAAGCGCCGCTCGGTCTCGACGACGAAGGAGAACATGGGGGCGACGTCCTTGTACTCCTTGTACAACCGCAACTCGAGATCGGCCTCGTACTGCTCGAGGTCCTCGGTGGACATGGCGCCACTGTAAACGCCCGAACTCAGAGGAAACTCTGAGAGCCGAGCGGCCAGACCTTGGCGATCGCCCGACCGATCACCGAGCTCTCCGTGATCGGGCCGATGAAGCGGCTGTCTCTCGAGTCGCCGCGGTTGTCGCCCATCACCCACACATCACCCTTGGGGATCGTTGTCGGCCCGAAGTTCCCGGTCACCACCCTCGCAGACAGATACGGCTCCACGAGCGGGAGGCCGTTGATGTACACACGGCCGCCGTTTCCCTCGACGGTCTCCCCCGGCAACGCGATCACCCTCTTGATGAGGATCTCCTTGGTCGGCTTCGCGAGACCGACGCCTTCGAAGATTCCACGCAACACGCGGATCGGTAGGGGGCTGTCGTCCCTGGTGTGATCCTCCGGGGACGGAAACACGATGATGTCGCCACGTCGCGGCTCGTGCAGTTGATAGGCCAGCTTCGACACGATGACGCGATCGCCGACGTGGAGCTGAGGCTCCATCGACCCGGAGGGGATGTAGAAGGCCTGCGCGACGAACGTCTTCAGGACGAAGGCGACGACGAGCGCGATGACTGCGAGGAAAGGGAGTTCCGCGAGTCCGCGACGCAGTGGAGTGCGCCCAGAACCCAATTACTAGACCCGCTTCTCCTTAATTTTCGCGGCCTTCCCGATGCGGTCGCGCAGGTAGTAGAGCTTCGCTCGCCGCACCGCACCCCTGCTGACCGGTTCAATCTTGGCCACGACCGGTGAGTGGACGGGGAACGTGCGCTCGACACCAACCCCGTAGCTCACCTTGCGCACGGTGAACGTCTCCCGAACACCCGAGCCTTGGCGGCGGATGACCACACCCTGGAAGACCTGTACGCGTTCTTTGTTGCCTTCGACGACGCGGACGTGCACCTTCAACGTGTCGCCCGGCGCGAACAACGGAATGTCGTCGCGCAGGTTCTCGGCATCGATGAGATCAGTGGGGTTCATGGCGCGTCTGCTCTGGGACCTTGCTCGGGGAACTCCGCAGGATAGGTGATCCCCAACTCCCGCTCCAACAGCGCGGCCTCCTCCTCGGTGAGCCCGCCCCGGGCGGCGATGAGATCGGGCCGGGCCTCGATCGTGCGGGCAATGGCCTGAGCCTGCCGCCACCGGGCGACCCGGGCGTGGTCGCCCGACCGCAGCACCTCGGGAACCTCCCATCCCTGGAACTCCGCCGGCCGCGTGTACTGCGGATATTCGAGCAGGCCATTGGAGAACGATTCGTCGCCCGCGGATTCCTCGTTGCCCATGACGCCGGGAATCAGTCGGGCCACAACCTCGAGCACGACCATCGCGGCAACCTCACCGCCGCCGAGTACGAAGTCTCCGATCGACAACTCATCGTCGACCAAGTGCTCGCGAACGCGGGCGTCGACCCCCTCGTAACGACCGCACAAGAGCGAGAACCCGGGAACCGCGGCCAACTCCTGGGCCATCGCTTGGTCGAGCCGACGTCCGCCGGGCCCGAGCAGGAACAGCGGCCGCGGTGGATCGACGGTCCGCACGGAGCGGAACAACGGCTCTGGCATGAGCACCATGCCCGCGCCACCGCCGTACGGCGCGTCGTCGACGGATCGGTGTGGATCGCTGGCTTCCGAGCGGATGTCGTGCACGCGGACGTCGAGCAGCCCGCGCTCGCGACCTTTCCCCAACAAACTCTGCGATGCGAAGGCGTCGACCATCTCGGGAAAGATCGTGAAGACGTCGATCCTCACAGGTCGAGCAGTCCGTCCGGCAGATCTACCACCACCGCGCCGTCACGCTGCTCGACGACGAACACCGCCGGGATGAGCGTTCCCGTGTCGAGCACGAGCAGATCGCTCGCGGGGTTGGCCTGCACTGACTCCACCACGCCAACTGTGGTTCCATCGGCCGCAACCACCGGCAGGCCGATGACCTCGTGTACCCACCATTCGCGGGGATCGTCGAGCGGTTCGGCGGAAAGGGTCAAGCCGTTCAACTGGTCCGCGTCCTCGCGCGAATCAACGCCCGCGAAGGCGACGATGTACCTGCGCTGATGAGGACGCGACGTGACCACTTCGAGCGGGCGATCCCCCGCCATCAACGTCGCACCAGGCGCGAGCCGCTCGAGTCGGTCGGTGACGAGCGACACGACCACCTCACCCCGCAACCCGTGGGCCTTTCCGATCCGGCCCACTTCTAACATGCACGGCTCCGAGCACTCGCTGCGCTCGCACTCTGCGCCGTGAGTGCCAGCTCGTCGCTAGCGCTTCCCTCGCCGGCCTGACTTTGCCCGGCGCCCATGTTCGCCGTGGTTACTCGACGAAGTCGACGTCGACGGACGCGCCGTCGCGCACCGCCGCGGCCCGCACCACCGTGCGGATCGACTGCGCGATTCGACCGCGCTTGCCGATCACGCGACCCATGTCGCCAGGGGCAACGCGCACCTCGATCGTCGTGCCTCGTCCGCCCCGATCGTTCACGTCGACCTCGACACCGTCGGGCTCCTCGACAACTGCTTTGACGAGGTACTCGCACACGTCGCGGGCGGTGGCAGCCGGAATGGTGTTGGCGTCGACGTCGTCGCCGTCGTCGCCGTCATCATCGTCGTCGCCGATGTCGTTGACATCGTTCACGTCGGTCAAGAGGAGCCGCCTTTGAACTCGTCCCACGCCCCTGACAGCTGCAGGATTCGCTGCACCCGATCAGTGGGCTGAGCACCCTTGCGCAGCCAGGCCACCGCCTTGTCGTTGTCGATCACGATTCTCGACGGCTCTTGACGAGGTTCGTAGGTGCCGACGATCTCGATGAATCGGCCGTTGCGGGGCGAGCGGGAGTCGGCAGCGACAACGCGGTAGGTCGGCTGCTTGGTCTTTCCCATTCGCATGAGTCGCAGCTTGACGGCCACGGTGCGTACATCCTTCGTGTCAGGGGACCCTTACTAGGGGACCGACCAGTGTGGTCGGAGGATCAGGATCAATTCAATCCCGGGTAACCATCATCGCTGATTCCAGGGATGGTGAAGGGCGGCGGCTTGCCCGTGGCGGGTTTCGTGCCCTTCGGGGTCACTCTGCCACCAGCTTGCCTGCCCTTGGCCTTGGCCTTTTTCATCTTGCGGCCCAAGCCGGGGACGTTGGCCATGCGCTTCATCATCTTCTGGACGTCGTCGAACTGCTTGATCAGCGCGCTGACCTCACCGGGCTGCACGCCACTGCCGGCCGCGATGCGACCACGGCGCGACCCGTCGATCACCTTCGGATTGGCCCGCTCCAGGGGTGTCATCGACCGGATGATCGCCTCGATCTTGTTGATCTCGCCGTCGTCGATCTCCTGGTTCTTCATCTCCTTCGGCAAGCCCGGGATCATGCCGACGAGATTGCCGAGCGGTCCCATCTTGCGGACTTGCTGGAGTTGCTCGAGGAAGTCCTCGAACGTGAACTCGCCCTCGAAGAGCTTGGTCGCGGCGGCTTCGGCCGCTTCCTTCTCGTAGACCTCCTCGGCCTTTTCGATCAACGTCAGCATGTCGCCCATCCCGAGGATCCGACCGGCGAGCCGATCGGGATGGAACTGATCGAAGTCGGCGAGCTTCTCGCCCGTCGACGCGAAGGCGATCGGTCGACCGACTACTTCTTTCACCGACAGCGCCGCACCGCCTCTGGCGTCGCCGTCGAGTTTGGTCAGGATGACGCCGTCGAGCGCGAGGGTTTGATGAAACGCCTCGGCTGTCGCCACTGCGTCTTGTCCCGTCATCGCGTCGATCACGAGGAACGTGTAGTCCGGCTGAACCGCACCAGAAATGCGGCGGACCTCGTCCATCAGCTCTTCGTCGATGGCGAGGCGACCTGCGGTGTCGACGATGGCAACGTCGCGCCCGATCCGGCGCGCTTCCTCAACGCCCTTGCGAGCGGTCTCCACCGGGTCGCCGGGCTGGGAGAACACGGGCACGTCGATCTGCGAGCCGAGCGTGCGCAACTGGTCAACCGCCGCTGGCCGTTGCAGGTCCGCTGCGATGAGCAGCGGATTGCGGCCTTGTTGCTTGAACCAGCGGCCGAGCTTCGCCGCGTTTGTCGTCTTGCCGGAACCTTGCAAGCCGGCCATCAGCACGACGGTCGGTGGCTTCGACGCAAAGGTGATGCGCATCGTCTCGCCGCCGAGGGTGTTGATGAGCTCCTCGTGGACGATCTTGATGACCTGCTGCGCCGGGTTGAGCGCCTGGCTCAGCTCTAGTCCGATGGCTCGCTCGCGGATCCGAGCCTGCATGTTGCGGACGACCTTGAAGTTGACATCGGCCTCGAGCAGCGCCAGCCGGATCTCGCGCAGGACTTCGTCGACGTCCTCTTCGCGCAGGCGACCATGCCCGCGGAGCCTCTTGAAAATCCCGTCGAATCGGTCGGACAGCGCTTCGAACATGCGGGGATCGAGACTACCGGCCCCCATCCGAAGCTGGAGCAGGCTGGGGCGGTACCGGCGCCGGTTCGATGGTGGCCGCGCCGTCAGATCCGGTCGAGCCGGCTGAGCTGCCCGCACCCTTGTCACCAGTCACCTGATCCGGAGGGGTGAGAAAGCTGTCGTCGATGGCGAGCACCGACGGGCCCACACCGTCCGCGGTACTGAAGCGGTAACCGGGGACGAGCCAGCGCTCGCTGCCGTCGTAGCTGACCGCGAGCAGCAACACCTGCTCCACGCCAGTCAGCGTGATCTCTTGTGGAGAGGGCGGCGGGAGCGTGTTGGTGACGGGTGCGTCGGGTGCAGAGCCGCACGGAAACGTCGTCGGCGCGCCGACACCATCACAGGCGGGGAGCGGTGCGGGCTCGGTAGGTCCCGCGCTGCCGGGAGCGGAGCCCGCGCCGGTGATCGTCGATGCGCCGGCTGGGGCATCGGCGACCTTCGCGTCCTGGGCCCACATCGGCTGCGGGCCGATGTGGCCTTCGCCCTTGTTGAGACGCTCGATGGCCGTGCCCGAACCCATCAACGGATACTCGTCGGCGGCGACCGGTGCTCCCAGGATCCCGCTCGCGTACTCGATCACGGCGCCCTCGCCGACGGTGATGGTGCTGCCGAACCCTTCGGTGGGAACGCCATCGACCGTCGGGTCGACGCGGACGATCCATTGAGTGATCGCGTCATCGACGGTGACCGCAGCCTGATCGGTGTCGATGCCGGCACGTTGCAGGAGGCCGAGCGCAACGGCCTTTGCGCCCTCTTTTGACGGGAGGTCGGCCGGGTGCTGCGGAGTCGTTGTGGACGGCGCGGGACAATCAGCATCCGGCTGGCACGCGACGGCGACGCCGCTCGAGACCGACCCTCCCCCGGCCGAGCTGCGCGAGTACCCCCACGAACCGCCCGTCGGCTCGACGGTCAACTGCTCTTCGCCGTTGATGAACGTGAAGTCGGCGTTCGGCCCATGGTCCTTCAAGCCGAAGGCGTCAGCCAGCCGGCGGACCGCGGCCTCGTCAACAGACCCGACCTTGTACGCACGCGCTTGGCCGTCCAACGCGGGCAGGTTCGTACCGGCCTTGTAGACGATCCCTCCATACGGGTACAGCGCGGGAGCGGCATCGACCGGCGCGACGCCGAGGGCCGCCCGCTGACCCGAGCCAGCCGCGATTGGAAGACGGGCCGGCTTGTGCGCCGAACCACCGCCGCGCGTGATCACGACGCCAAGAGCAACGAGTGGGACGACGACGGCGACAGTTATCAACACGACACGTGACCTCATGGTCGTGTCGGACGATCAGTTGTGGCCGTTGGTTCCCGTCACCGTCAGAAGGTTCTCCACAGCGCTGACACCAGGTACGCCCGTGACGGTGCGCTCGAGGTCCGCGCGGGCGGTGGCGTGAGGTACCGCTCCGGACAAAACGACTCGACCGTCCTGGACGTCGACCTCAGGCTGGGGAAGGTGCCAGGTGCGCGGCGAGTGGCTCAACTCGAACCGCACGCGGTCGCTCAACTCAGGATCAGATGGTGGCTGGCCGCCGGAGAGCAGGGCCTGCAACTTCTCGCGGAGCTCGCGCCCCGTACCCGGAGCGATCAGCAAACCCACGCACACGCCGATGACGAACACGGTGAGCCGGCGGTACCCCAGTAACCGGCCGGTTCGGTAGCCCGTCTTGGCCGCCACCTTCGTCGCCTTGGTACCGACCTTGATCGGGAAGAAGGCCAGTCGCACCACCAGCATGCGCGCAACTTACCCCCAATACGCGTTACTCGAACAGGGCGTCGACGAACTCGTTTTCATCGAAGACGACGAGGTCGTCGGCCGACTCGCCCAGACCAACCAGTTTCACTGGGATCCCCAACTCGACTTGGATCGCCAGCACGATCCCGCCCTTGGCCGAGCCGTCGAGCTTGGTGAGCACGACGCCGGTGACATCGACCGCCTCGGTGAACTGTTGCGCTTGCACCAGCCCGTTCTGACCGGTGGTCGCGTCGAGCACGAGCAGGACTTCGGTGACCTTGCCCGGTTCGCGATCGGCGACACGCCGCACCTTGCGCAGCTCCTCCATCAAGTTCGTCTTTGTGTGCAGCCGACCCGCAGTGTCCGCCAGGACGAGGTCAGTTCCTTTCGCGCCGGCGCTCAGCACCGCGTCGAAGATCACGGAACTCGGATCACCTCCCTCGTTGCCGCGCACAAGATCGGCGCCGACACGCGTGGCCCACAAACCGAGTTGCTCCGCGGCTGCGGCCCGGAACGTGTCGCCCGCGGCCATCACCACTGAACGACCGTCGGCGATCTCGCGCTGCCCGACCTTGCCGATCGTGGTCGTCTTGCCCACGCCGTTCACGCCGACGAACAACCACACGTTCGGTTGTCCCTGCTCGAAGCGCAGCGAACGGTCGCCGGCGAGGCGCGACTTCATCTCCGACTTCAGCGCTTCGAGGAGTTCTGCAGGCTCGGTGATGCCTTCGTCCTTCACGCGAGCCCGCACCGCGTCGAGCAACTCGGTCGTCGGGCCGACGCCGACATCGGCGCGGATGAGCGCCTCTTCGAGGTCGTCCCACGTTTCATCATCGATCTTCGAGCGGGACAGCACCGAGCCGAACGCGCCAGCGAACGCACTGCGCGCCTTGGCCAGGCGATCTCGAAAGGTCGGTTTGACGGGCGCGACGACTTCTGGCTCAGGCTCTGGCGGTGCGATGACCTCCGGCTCACGCGTCGGCGGTGCGATGACCTCCGGCGGAGGTGGGCTGACCGGCCGCGTTGGCGGAGCCTTGGGCGGTTCGAGCTCGACGCCTCGACGGGGACGACGCGCCACCAGCACCGCGACCGCGCCGATGACGACGAGCACTGTGAGCAGAAAAACGATCGTGCCGGCGTTCATCAGGCGAACCTACCTGTACGCACCACCGCAACGGCAAGGCGCCGATCACCAGAGGCGGGCGGCACTCTCGAGGTTGAACCGATCCCCCCGGCGCCGGCGGGGATGGCACCAGGGGGATCGGAGATTGGCGGGTGCGCTACTTGGTCTTGGTCGACCCGAGCACGACCTCAAGGGTTTGAGTGGTTCCCTCTCGCACGAAGGTGATGTGGACGCTGCTGCCTGGCGCGTGCGAGCGCACGCGTGCACGCAATTCGATGTCGTCGCGCACCGGCGCACTGTCGACAGATGTGATGCGGTCGCCTTCCTTCAGTCCGGCCTTGTCGGCCGGTGATCCGGGCGTGACGATGGTGACGATGGCGCCATCGCCCACGACGGCCGTCGTGCTCTGCGACTGCGAGGCGACCCCGAGAAACGCGAACTCCACTGGCTCGCCAGCGACGAGTTTGTCGGCAACCGCTTTCGCGAGATCGATCGGCACGAGGAAGCCGACGCCGACGTTCTCGCCGGTCTGTGTGATGATCGAGTCGCTCATGCCGAAAACCCGAGCCTGACGGTCGGCGACCGGGCCGCCGGAGTTTCCAGGGTTGATCGGAGCATCGATCTGGTACATGTCGATCGCGCCGCCGGGCGTCTCCTGCGGCCGGTCGACCGCGCTGACGATGCCCGCGGTAACGGTCTGGTCGAGACCGAAAGGACTGCCGATGGCCACCGCGGTCTGGCCGACCAACACCTTTACGCCGAGCGCGAGGTTGGCGACTTGCATGTGCTCGACAGGATCGATCTTCACGACGGCGACATCACTCGCGCTGTCGGCACCAATGACCTGACCCTTGTGGACGGACCCGTCAGCGAGTCGCACGTTCACGGTCTTGCCCACACCATCGACGACGTGTCCGGCCGTGAGGATGTGGCCGTCTGCGTCATACACGAACCCCGAGCCGAGTCCGGACCGTGTCTCGATCTGCACCACCGCCGGACTCACCGCTGCCGCGACTGCGGCAATCGGCTCGGCGGTGTTCGGATCGACGGTGGCCGTCGAACCGCTGCTGAGCGCTGCAACCTCGCCGCGGGTACCGGACGAGTGAGTGTCCTCTGTGGCGCGCGCGAAGGCGAAGCCACCAGCAATGAGCGCAGCCGCGACAACCAGCGGAACGACCACCCGCCGCCCTCTCCCCGGGGGCGAGGATCCCGTGGGCGAGGGCGGCCAGGGCGGAGGCGGAGGCATGGGTGGAGGGGGCGGAGGCCCAACCGCGAGCGGCGCCGTGATGGGCGCCCACGACGGGTCGGCGCTGGTTGGCGGCTCCGGTGCCGGCCATGTCGGTGGGCGCATGCCCTCCCAGTCCACGTCACTCACTCAAGCGAACCTATCGATGGCCTCGTAAAGCGCATGGAAAGGTCAACACGGCGGGAGCCACAACACGAAGGTCGAGCCTCTCCCCCGCTCGGAAGCAACCGCGACCGTGCCTCCGTGGCGGTCCGCGATCTCCCGCACGATGGTGAGCCCGAGCCCGCTACGCCGTTCAGCGTCGCCCTCGTCCGACTGACCCGGCGCTCGCCAAAATCGCTCGAAGATGGCTTCGCGGTCGTCATCGGCAATGCCGGGGCCCTCGTCGGAGACCGACACATATGCCCAGCTGTCCTTGACTCCGGCTTCGACGGTCACCGTGGTACTGGTGGGCGCAAGGCGGACCGCGTTTCCGATGAGGTTGGCGAGGGCTTGCTTCAGTGCGGTGTGATCGCCGTTGACATGCACGTCGCTGAGCACGCGATGTTGCAGCATGAGACCGCGTGCCTCCGCCGGAGCGGTGAACTCGTCGACGCTTTCGATGGCGACGGCGCGCAGGTCGACGCGTTCGGAGGGCTGATCCGGCAAACCGTGCCGGGCGTAGGCCAACAAGTCGTCGACGAGGCGGCTCATACGCGCGGCGGTGCGCTCGACGACCGCCGCCGTGCGCCGCAACTCGTCTGGGTCGGGATTCGGGTTGGCCAGCGCCACGTCGATGTTCGTGCGAATCACCGCGAGTGGATTACGCAATTCGTGCGACGCGTCCTGAATGAATCGTCGTTGGTCCTCGAAGGCGGTCTCGAGTCGATCGAGCATGCCGTCGAAAGTGTCGGCCAAATCCTTCAGCTCGTCCCTTGGACCTCCCATCCCGATTCGTCGCGTGAGGTCGGTCGCCTGGATCTGACGCGCGACGCCGGTGATGCGTCCGATTGGCGCGACCACCACCCCGGCGACGAACCACCCGACACCAAGGCTCGCCAGAAACAGAAGACCCAGCGCGACGAGCGCGACGTTGCGCAGGGTGTCGAGTACCTCTCGATTCACAAGATGCTCAAAGGTCTGGAACTCGGCCTGCACACGTTCTTCTTGCAGGGCGATGCCCTGCGGCGTCACAACGGGCTCCTGCATGACGAAGGTGCGCGAGACCGGCTCGTCATCGAGTCGCCGGGCGAGGACGATGTACATCCCCCCGAGCACCATCGTCGCGAGCCCGAACAACAACAGCGAATAGATCACCGTCAAGCGAAAGCGAATCGAACCCATCCACGCGGGCAGGCGCTCAGCGAACTGCTTCGAAGGCATCAGCGCGGCCGATCGAGAAGTCGATAGCCGCTGCCGATGAGTGTCTCGATCAGCGGGGGCTCACCGTCGGCGGAAAGTTTGCGCCGCAGAGTTCCGACGGTGACGCGCACCGTGTTGGTGAACGGATCGGCAAACTCATCCCAGACGTGTTCGAGCAAGTCCTCAGTCGAAAGAACCTCACCGGCGCGCGTCATGAAGTAGCGCAGCAGAGCAAACTCCTTGGCGGTGAGATCAAGATCGCGGTCACCGCGCGAGGCCAGCAAGCGGGCGGCGTCGAGCGTGAGGTCTCCGACACGGAGCACGGCACCCGATCGTCCGGCATCGCGCCGGAGCAGCGTCCGGATTCTTGCCGTCAGCTCTACAAAGGCGTATGGCTTGATGAGGTAGTCGTCGGCCCCTTGGTCGAGCCCGGCGACGCGATCGACGACGCCGTCGCGAGCGGTGAGCATCAGCACGCGTGCGTCGCTGCTCGCGGTTTGCCCGCTTCGGATCCTGCGGCACACCTCGGTCCCGTCGACTTTCGGCAACGTGAGGTCCAGGCAGACGAGGTCGTACTCGGTGTAGCCGAGCTTCTCGAGAGCCTCCTCACCGTCGTGGGCGACATCGACGGCGTAACCCTCCCGCCGCAGTCCGGTCGCGACGGCCTGGGCGAGGTCGGCCTCGTCCTCGACCACCAGTACACGCACGGATTCAACGTACCGAGCGGGGCACGCGCGGCACGGCTTTCCGGGCGAGGCTTTACGCTCGCGTTCGTTGTCTCGTGCTCCACTGCCGCGACATCTTCACCCCCACGACCGAAAGGCGACCGAAGGTCATGACGGCAGGAACCGGTCCCCAGACCGCGGAGGCGGCGCAGCTCGAGCAGGCCATGTTCGAGATCAAGAAGGTGATCGTCGGCCAAGACCGAGTGATCGAACGCCTGATGGTGTGCCTTCTGTCCCGAGGTCATTGCCTTCTCGAAGGAGTGCCAGGTCTGGCCAAGACGCTCGCGGTGGAAACGTTGGCCTCGGTCACCGGTGGCACCTTCTCCCGCCTGCAGTTCACCCCTGACCTGCTGCCGGCCGACATCGTCGGCACGCGCATCTATCGCACGTCCACCGAGAAGTTCGACGTCGAGCTCGGTCCCGTGTTCGCCAACTTCGTGCTTGCCGATGAGATCAACCGCGCCCCTGCCAAGGTGCAGTCGGCGCTGCTCGAAGTGATGGCGGAACACCAGGTGTCGATCGGCGGCGAGACGTTTCCCGTACCGCAGCCCTTCCTCGTGCTCGCAACTCAGAACCCCATCGAGTCTGAAGGGGTGTATCCCCTGCCCGAGGCGCAACGCGACCGCTTCCTCATGAAGGTGCTCGTCGGATATCCGTCAGGCGGCGAAGAGGTCGAGATCGTGCAGCGGATGGGCGTGTCGCCGCCGCGAGCCAGCGAGGTGCTCGGCCTTGATGAGCTGGCGACGCTGCAGGCGGCCAGCGACCGCATCTATTGCGACCGCAGCATCGTCGAGTACGCCGTGAACCTCGTACTCGCCACGCGGAACCCGACGACTTACGGACTCGCTGACCTCGAGCCGTTGGTGGCCTACGGCGCCAGCCCCCGTGCCTCGCTCGGTCTCGTTGCCGCCGGACGGGCCCTCGCGCTGTTGCGCGGACGCTCGTATGCGCTGCCGCAGGACGTGTTCGATGTCGCGCCCGACATCATGCGGCACCGCCTAGTCCTGTCGTACGAAGCCTTGGCCCGCGAGGTCACGGCCGATCACGTCCTCGCCCGCGTGTTGTCGACGATTCCCGCGCCGCGCATCGCGCCGTCACAGGACCAGACTCCGACTCCCGTATGACCGTCGGTCCCGCGCCGGATGAAGTACTGCGGCGGCTCGAGCTGACGATCACTCGCAAGCTCGATGGCTTGTTACAGGGCGACTATCGCGGCTTGGTGCCCGGTCATGGATCCGACCTGGGCGAGACCCGGCTGTACCAGCCCGGCGACGACACCCGTCGCATCGATTGGAACGTCACGGCCCGCATGCGCACGCCGCACGTGCGCGAGACCATCGCTGATCGCGAGCTCGAGTCGTGGATGCTCATCGACCAGTCGGCCAGCCTCGACTTTGGCACCGCCAACTGCGAGAAGCGCGATCTCGTGCTCAATGCGGCTGCGGCTGTCGGCTTCCTGACATCGCGCAACGGCAACCGTCTCGGCGCCATGCTGCTGCGGCCAGGAGTCGACGCCGTGATCGTCCCCGCCCGTACCGGCCGATTGCATTTGCAGGCCGTGCTCCATCGCGTGATCACGGCCCCCCGTATCGACGGCGCGGGCCCCACCGATTTGGCCACCGGCATCCAGCGACTCGGGGCGGCAATGCGCCGTCGCGGGCTGGCCGTGGTCATCTCCGACTGGCTTGATCCGACGGCGTGGCAAATGCCGCTGCGTCGGCTCGCGGTGCGCCACCACGTCCTTGCGGTCGAGGTGGTCGATCCCCGTGAACTCGCGCTGGCTGACGTCGGCGTGTTGGAGCTCGTCGATCCGGAGACCGGCTACGTCTACGAGGTGCAGACATCCGATGCCCGGTTGCGCGAGCGGTACGCCGCCGCGGCCGCCACCCAGCGCGAGACGATCGCGAAGGAATTACGTGGAGCGGGCGCCGACCATCTCGTGCTGCGCACGGATGAGGACTGGCTGCTCGATCTCGTTCGATTCGTCGTTTCTCGCCGGCGCAACGGCCAATCGGTGGCGCCGACGATTGTCGTGAATCCGTGAGCTACCTGGAGCCGGTTCGGTTGTGGCTGCTGCTGGGCGTCGCCGCGCTCGGCGTGATGTACGTGGTGCTTCAGCGGCGCCGCCGGCAGTACGCGGTGCGCTTCACCAACATCGCACTGCTCGAAGCCGTCGCGCCGAACCGGCCCGGATGGCGCCGGCACGCAACTGCGGCTGCCTTTCTCGTCGCGATCACGGCGCTCGTCGTCGCGTTCGCCCGTCCGACCCACGACGAGAAGGTGCCGCGCGAACGGGCCACGGTCGTGGTCGCGATCGACACGTCGCTCTCGATGCAAGCCGACGATGTGTTGCCGTCGCGCATCGTCGCGGCCAAGGCAGCCGGCAAGGCGTTCGTCGACCGGCTGCCGCCGAAGATCAACGTGGGGATCGTGAGCTTCGATGGCAATGCGCGACTCGACGTATCGCCGACCACCGATCGCGCCAAGGCGAAGAGGGCCATCGACCGCGTGCAGCTCAACGAAGGAACTGCCATCGGAGAGGCGATCTTCACGTCGCTCGACGCGATCAGGCAACAGTCCGTCACCGACGACTCCGCGGTGAACACGGTGCCCGCGCGCATCGTGGTCATGTCCGACGGCAAGACGACCGTCGGCCGACCGAACGAGCTCGCGGTCGCCGCCGCCCAGAAGGCGAAAGTGCCGGTGTCGACGATCGCGTTTGGTACGGACCACGGCGAGATCCTCGTGCCGCAGGAGCCCTTCCCGGTTCCGGTGCCAGTGGACCGGTCAGCCCTTCAGGAGGTCGCCGATCAAACCGGCGGCTCGTTCTTCTCCGCGACGTCGGCAAGTGAGCTCGAGAGGGTGTACACCAACATCGGCTCGTCGATCGGCTTCGACGTCGAGCAACGCGAGATCACGAGCTGGTTCGTGGGCATGGCGCTGCTCGCACTCATCGGCACCGCCGCCATGTCCCTC
The DNA here is from genome assembly GCA_041166685.1 of Acidimicrobiaceae bacterium. Taxonomy (GTDB): domain Bacteria; phylum Actinomycetota; class Acidimicrobiia; order Acidimicrobiales; family JACDCH01; genus DASUCS01. The sequence goes on from JBEEGD010000140.1 coordinate 22,335, forward strand.
GCCTGGTTCAACCGCCTCCCCTGATCCGAAATCCCACTCAGACATACACAAATCTGTATACGTCTGAGTGGGATTTCGCTAGACGGAGACTTTTTCGCTCAACACTCGGCTGGAGCCGCCGGGTTGCATCGTGACGCCGTAGAGGCAGTCGGCCGCTTCCATCGTGCGCTTCTGATGACTCACGATGATCAGCTGCGCCTCTTCGCGGAACTCGTGCACCAGATCGAGGAACCGATGCAGGTTCACGTCGTCGAGAGCGGCTTCGACCTCGTCCATCACGTAGAACGGCGACGGGCGGCTGCGGAACACCGCAAAGAGGAACGCCAGCGCGGTGAGCGAGCGCTCGCCACCGGAGAGCAGCGAGAGCTTGCGGACGTTCTTGCCTGACGGCTTGGCCTCGATGTCGATGCCGGTGTCGAGGAGGTTGTCGGGGTCCGTCAGCCGGAGCGCGCCTCGACCGCCGGGAAACAACGTGTCGAACAACGCCTCGAAGTTGTGCGACACATCCGCGTACGCCGACGCGAACACGTTGACGATCTCCTCGTCGATCGCTCGAATGATCTTCGACAGATCGCGCCGGGTGGCCTTCACGTCGTCGAGTTGCGCCTCGAGAAATTCGTGGCGCTCGCGGAGCGCTTCATATTCCTGAAGGGCAAGCGGATTGATCGGTCCCATGAGACGCAACTCGCGCTCGAGCTCGCGTACTCGCGCGTGCGGAGTGACGCCTTCGCTGAGCGGCGGGCACTCTGCGGCGATCGCGGAGTCGGGTTCGCTGTCGAGGTCGCGGCGCACCGCTTCGACGGCCGTCTCCACGCGGAGGGAGAGCTCGGTCTCGTCGATCTCGGCGCGACGGCTGTGCTCGCGCACCTCTTCCAGCGACCGCTCGTCGGCCGACCGCTGCTTGCGCAGCCCATCGAGGCGCGCCGCGACTTCGCGGGCTTCCTCGGATTGCCGTCGCCGCTGCTCATGCAGCGCAGCAAGCTCGGTTTCCACGATCGTCAGCCGGTCGGTCACCAGCGCGCTGAGCCGTTCGAGGGCGAGCTGCGCTTGTTCGAGCTCGATACGACGTTCTTCCGCATGCGCTCGTTCGGCGACGTTCCGGGCGAGGCGCTCCTCGACCTCGTCGAGGCGGCGACGGAGGAAGCGCCGGCGTTCGTCGAGGGAAGCGGCTCGGACCTCGATATCGGTCCGCAACGTGCCAACCGCGCCCGCCCGCTCTTCGAGACGGCTGCGCACGGAGCTCATCTCCCGCCCGCGTTCGAGCGCCTTGCCCTCCTCCGCCTCCAGCGTCGGCAACGAGACCTCCAGCTCACTTATGCGGGACTGCTCGCTGGACACGCGCGCATCGAGCTCGCCGAGATGAGAGTGCAGTGACTCGATCTCGGTGTCACCATCGCGCCGCTCGGCCTCGACACGGGCCAGAGCGTCGCTCGCGGCAGAGACGGCCGAGTCGTGTTCGTCGAGCGCCCGCTGCGCCTCGAGTTCGACGCGGCGGGTCTCGGTCACCGTATTCTGCGCGGCGACCAGTGCGAGGTCGGCGGCCGATGCCAACGCCAACGCCGCGTCCGCTCGTTCCCGGGCCTCGGCCAGTGCCGCACCCGTCGCGCCCGTGCCCGGACCGCCAACGCGCCAACCCGTGACGCCAAACCGGTCGCCGTCACGGCTCACGATGAGCGTGTCGGGATGGGCGAGCGCAAGATCGACCGCCGCGGTCCATCCGCCATCGACGACGATGACCGCGCCGAACAACACATCCAGAAGCTGATCGACATCGTCGCGAGCGGATCGCACGTGCCAGCGCAACGGCTCACCCGCCCCCAACGGGAGGGGAGGGGGCGTGCGCGATGCGCCCAACGGCAGCACCGCGCCAGCCAGGTCTCCGGCGTGCAAGACCTCGAGGGCGCGGCGTCCGGCTTCGACATCGTCGACCACGACGGCAGCCAGGGTCTCGCCGGCGGCCGCCTCGAAAGCCGCTTCGAAGCCGTCGTCGATCTCCACCAACTCGAGCAGCGTGCCAACGACGCCCTCGACTTGAGAGAGCCGCGCCGCGCCAGCGCGGATACGCACTTCGTCGAGGGCCTGGGCCAACGCGTCGGCGCGCGCCACCCATGTATGCCGTTCCGCATCGGCACCGCGCCGTGCTTCCTCCGCGGCGAGAGCCGCTTCTACTGCCGTGAGATGGGCGGCTTCCGCGGCGGCGAACGCGTTGGCCAGGCCGGTCTCGGCCTCTTCGGCCTCCGCGATCTCGCTGCGCAGTCGCGTGCTCTCGTCGTTGAGGCGTGCCGCCTTCTGCTCGAGCACCTCGAGGCGCTGTCGTACGCGGGTGATCTCTCCCCCGCCGCGCTCGACGCCCGAACGCAACGCCACGAGCTCGCCCCGCACTTCCGCTGCCCGGCTGCTCGGTGGCGTGACACCTTCAGCCCAACGCGCTTCGAACGCCTCGCGCTCGATCGCGAGGTCGGCTTCGGCCCTGGACAACGACTCGACATCGGGCGCGAGCGCCACGGCATCGGCTTCGACGTTGGCCAGCTCGTCGGACAGGCGGGCGGCTTCGGCCTCGAGGGTGGCGATCACGGCTTGGTCGACGGTGGCAGTCCGCTCGCGCTCAACACTGCGCCGCCGCTCACTGAGTACCGCCACCAACCCGCGGGCTCGTTCGCGCAACGACTCGAAGCGCACGAGCGCGTCGCTCACGTCGTGCCCACCCATGGCCGACAGCTGCGCCTCCGTGGCCAGTACGGCGCTGTCGAGCTGCGCAAGGCTGGCCTTCAATGCGGACTCGTCGGCGGCCAACTCGGCCCGACGAGTGATGGTGGTGGTGAGCCGGCCGCGTAGCGAGGACAGCTCGCGACCCGCGAGGTGCAGGCGCAAGGCCATGAGCTCCGCGACGAGATCGCCGTGACGGCGGGCGGCGTCGGCTTGGCGTTCGAGGGGCCGCAGCTGTCGGCGGACCTCCCGCAGCAGGTCTTGCACTCGGGTGAGGTTGCCCTCCGTCGCGATCAACCGCCGCTCGGCCTTTTCCTTGCGCCGGCGGAACTTCAGGACGCCGGCCGCCTCCTCGATGATCAGACGGCGTTCCTCCGGTCGAGCATTGAGCACTGCGTCGATCTGGCCCTGACTCACGATCACGTGCTGCTGACGACCAACGCCCGTGTCGGACAGCAGCTCTTGGATGTCGAGCAATCGGCACGGCACGCCGTTGAGCGAGTACTCGCTGTCGCCGTTGCGGAACAGCGTCCGGGTGATCGTGACCTCGGTGAACTCGATCGGCAGCAGCCGGGCGGTGTTGTCGATGGTCAGGCTGACCTCAGCTCGCCCGAGCGCCGGTCGCTTCGATGTGCCCGCGAAGATCACGTCGTCCATCTTCTGGCTGCGCAC
>JBEEGD010000141.1:0-7711 GCA_041166685.1 Acidimicrobiaceae bacterium
CGAGTGCGAGGACTACTGCGACCAGAAGCTCGCCAGCTTCGAGATCGTCCTCGAACGAACACTCAAGACCGTTGGCGCGGGACGCACCAAGTTGCAGGGCAATCCCCTCAGCGGCGAGGTTCCGGTCATCGCACCCGATGAGGACGACGAATCGGCGCAGGCGTTCTTCGACCAAGACCAGAGTTGACTGCCGACCCACTGGTTGTCGGGGTCACCGAACTCTTACGCCGTCCCGGCGTTCAACGACAGATCACGGTCTCGGGTGAGCTGAACGGTGTGGCGATCAGCTCCGCTGCGGTTCCCGACGGTGCGGAGGTGGAGGCGAACCTCACGCTCGAGGCGATGAGCGACCACGCCATCACCGTGAAGGGCACGATCGTTGCTCCGTGGCGGGGAGAATGCCGCCGGTGCCTACGCACGATCGAGGGGACGGTCGCGGTCGACGTGGAGGAGGTCTTCGAGGCCCGGCCGGTCGAGGGCGAGACGTACCCGCTCGATGGCGATCGGCTGAATCTCGAGCCGTTGATTCGTGATGCCGCGCTGTTGTCGCTCCCACTGGCTCCGCTGTGCGAGGTCGCCTGCGCGGGGCCGGAGCCGGAGGATCACCCGATCGGCACCGACGCGGAGACCAGCATCGACCCCCGATGGTCCGCTCTGGGCGAGCTCAAGTTCGACTGAGGCGGAATTTCGACCGGCGTGGGTTGCGCCGGTAACCTCGTCCCTTCGCTATGGCCGTCCCCAAGAAGAAAACCTCGAAGATGAAGACCCGGAGCCGCCGGGCGTCCGCATGGACGCTGGACGCGCCGCCCCGCAGCATCTGCCCCAGGTGTGCCGCGGCCAAGCTGCCCCACGTCGTGTGCGGCAACTGCGGCTGGTATCACGGCCGCCAGGCCATCGACGTCGAGTAGGTCGTGACCCCAACCCTGCCCATTGCCGTCGACGGCATGGGTGGTGACAAGGCCCCGGGCGAAATTGTCGAAGGCGCTCGCCGCGCCGCGCAAGAAGTCGGCGTGCCAGTTGTGCTCGTCGGCCGTCCAGAGGAACTCGGTACCGATCACGGGCTCGAGGTGATCCCCGCCTCGGAGGTCATCGCCATGGCCGCTGATCCCGCCTCGAGTGTCCGCACGATGAAGGACTCGTCGCTGGTGCGCGCCGCCGAAGCAGTCCGCGACGGCAAAGCGTCCGCCATGATCTCCGCCGGCAACACCGGGGCGACGATGGCGTCGGCGTTACTGCGCATGGGTCGAATCAAGGGCGTGCGCCGTCCGGCGATTGCCACACCCATCCCGGTTCCTGGCGGCACCCCCACCGTTCTGCTCGACGCCGGCGCCAATGCCGAGTGTCAGCCGGAATGGCTCGTGCAGTTCGCACAAATGGGCGCGGTGCTGGCTCGCGAGCGCTACGGCATCGCCGCCCCGAAGGTCGGGCTCTTGTCGATCGGAGAAGAACCCGGCAAGGGCAATCCCCTCGTGAAAGAGACCTACGCCTTGTTGAAGGACGCCGCGCTCGGAGGCGCCGAGTTCGTGGGCAACGTCGAAGGACGCGACATCATGACGGACGAGGTCGATGTCATCGTCACCGACGGGTTCACCGGCAACGTGGCGCTCAAGACCCTGGAAGGCAGCATGCGGGCACTGGTGGGCGCGCTGTTCGCTGTGTTCGCCGCGAGCGACGAAGCCAAGGCCGCAGCCGAGGTGCTGATGCCCGGGTTGCTGCCCCTCTACGCCGAGCTCGATCCCGACTCCTATGGCGGCGCCATGCTCCTCGGGGTCGACGGGGTCTGCATCATCAGCCACGGCTCGTCCTCGGCCACCGCCATTGTGAACGCCGTGCGGGTGGCGGCGGACATGGTCGACCACGATGTCGTCGGCCTCCTGAGATCCGCGGTTACTGCCCTGTAGGGGGTTCGGCGCCCCGTTCTTCACAAGCGCACAAGCGGCGGTCCTGGGTACACTCCGCGCCCTTGCCAGCATGATTGCTCGTGGGGGATCGTCCGCCCAGCGGCGAACGTATTGCCGACTCGAATCATGCTGTTCCGACCACCGACCAGGAGACTGAGGTGCCCGCCGAAACGCACGTGGAGCAAGGGCCGCTCGACCGCAACGGGGTGTTCGAGCTGATCCGCGACCGTTTGGCCGACATCTTGGAGATCGATCCGTCCGCCATCAAGGAGGGTGACTCGTTCGTCGACGATCTCGATGCCGACTCCCTCGCACTCATCGAGCTCGTCGAAGCGCTTGAAGAGGAGCTCGGTGAGCGTACGGTCGGTTTTCACATCGACGACGAGGATCTGGCCGACCTCAAGACCGTGCGCGATGCCGTCGACTACGTCGTCGGCCGACTGAATCCGAGTTAGTTATCGCGGACAAGCTTCCCGCCACCGGACTTGCAGCGCTCAACGAAAGGCTCGGGCGGCCGTTTGACGACGACTCCGATCTCGCGGTCGCGCTAGCTCATCGATCGTGGTGCGCAGAGCATCCGGGCCACGAGTCCAACGAGCGCCTCGAGTTCCTCGGCGATGCGGTGCTCGGACTGATCGTGACCGATCACATCTACCGGGCCTTTCCCGAACTGCCCGAGGGCGAGCTCGCGAAGGTTCGAGCCGCAGTGGTCAGCGCGGCGGCGCTGGCCGAAGTCGCCGCGTGGCTCGAGCTCGGTGACGCGTTGCTGCTCGGCAAAGGTGAAGCCAGTTCGGGCGGGCGCGAGAAACCGTCGATCCTCGCCGACGCGCTCGAAGCAGTGCTCGGCCTCGTGTATCTCCACGGAGGATGGACCGCGGCACAACGCGTCGTGATGGACCTGCTCGGTGATCGGATACTCAGCGCGAGCGAAGGGCCCGGCGGCCAAGACTACAAGACACGACTGCAGGAGCTTGTCGCACGTCACTTCACGGAGCTGCCGCGGTACGCGATCCGCGATGAGGGCCCCGATCACGCCAAGCAGTTCTTCGCGGAGGTGCGGGTCGACGGTTCTGTGCGCGGACAAGGTGAAGGCCGTTCCAAGAAGCAGGCCGAAGCTGCGGCCGCGCGCGCCGCGTGGGAAGGACTGCGAGCGGAGCTCGACGGGGCTCAGCCGGAGACGGTGGCGGACCATGCCTGAGCTCCCTGAAGTCGAGACGATCAGGCGCGGGCTCGACCGCGAAGTCGTTGGGAAGCGCATCAAGACCGTGCAAGTCACGGGCACGCGCACTGTCCGCCGGCAGACAAAGAAGCAGTTCATCTCCCGACTCGAGGGCGCGAAGGTCACCGGGGTCGAACGGCGCGGCAAGTACCTCGTGCTGAAGCTCGACACCGGCGACCTCTTGGTGATCCATCTCGGTATGAGCGGTCAGTTGCTCCGGGCGCAGGCGAAAGATGCGGTGCTCAAGCACAGCCATGTGGTGATCACGTTCACCCAAGGCGGGCAGCTGCGCTTCCTCGATCCGCGCACGTTCGGCGAGTTGTTCGTCACCGCGCCAGACGAGTTGACGAAGGAGATCTCCGAGCTGGCTGACCTCGGGATGGATCCCGTCGACGAGCCGATCTCCTGGGTGAAGTTCCGCGAGCACCTGCTCAGTCGCACGACGAAGTTGAAGCCGTTGCTGATGGATCAGTCGTTCATCGCCGGTCTCGGCAACATCTACAGCGACGAGATTCTGTGGGAGTCAGGCTTGCGTCACGACCGCACGCCACAGTCGCTGTCCACCATGGAGATCCGGCGGCTGTACCGGGCCATTGTGGAAGTGCTCCATGAGGCCGTGAAGCACCGCGGGTCGACCTTGTCCGACGGGCAGTACGTGGATCTGCAGGGCAAGCCGGGCGAGTTCCAGTTGCTGCATCAGGCATACGATCGCGACGGCCAAGCCTGTCGCCGGTGCCGCACACCGATCACCAAGGAGAAACTCGGCAGCCGCTCGACCTTCTTCTGCCCCAACTGCCAGATCTAGATCGTTCTGGCGTCAACCATGCGGCTGATTGCCGCCTAGGTAACGCCAGAACGCCCGGATGCGACTTCCGCGGCCCAGCGGTAGTCGGCCTTGCCTGCGGGTGAGCGCTCGATGCTGTCGACCAGCGTGATCGATCGCGGGACCTTGTAGCCGGCGAGCGACGCACGGCAATGCTCTTGCACCGCGTCGAGATCGAGGGCGTCGGCGGACGCGATGACGGCTGCGACCTGTGAACCCCACCGCTCGTCGGGCACTCCCACGACGACCGCGTCAACGATCGCCGGATGCGCCTTCAGCACCGCTTCGACTTCCTCGGGGTACACCTTCTCGCCGCCGGTGTTGATGCAAAGCGCGCCGCGACCGAGCAGCCGGATCGTGCCATCGGCTTCCACGAGCGCACGGTCGCCCGGGATCGAGTAGCGGGCGCCGTCGATGGTCACGAAGGTGCGGGCGCTCTTCTCCGGGTCGTTGTGGTAGCCGATCGGCACACGACCGCCGGCGGCAAGCCAGCCTTCGACACCCGACCCCGGTTGCACCGGCTGCAGGTTGTCGTCGATCACGAGCGTGATTCCGGGTCGCGCTTGGAACGCGAGCGACTGAATCGTCGGTGCTCCTCGTACGGCCGTCGCGAGCGCCTGCACTGGTGCTTCCGACGAACCGACGGCTTCGTTGATCGCGAGCACGTCGGGAAGCGCCGCAAGCAGTCGTTCGCGCATGTCGGAAGTGAGGATCGAGCCGCCGGAGCCGAGCAACCGCAGCGACGAGGTGTCCCACCTTCCCGGGTTGGTCTCGAGCGCTTCGACCAGAGGGCGCGCGCCGGCGTCGCCGACGAGGCTGAGCATCACGATGTGCTCGCGCTCGATGAGGTCGAGCACTTTGCCCAGGTCGAGATGCGGATCTTCGTAGAGCACGATCCGGCCGCCGCCGAGCAACGTGCCGAACGCCATCCACTGGCCGCTGGCGTGAACGAGCGGGCCGAGCGAGAGCGCAACGAACTCGTCCGGCCCAGGATCATCGGGCGCGAGGTAGGGGGCGAGGCGCTGGACACGATTCGTCCGGGCGTGTTCAACGATCTCCTCGGGACGAGTGATCGGCGGACCGCCAGGATTTCCGCTGCCGAGCGCGGAGAAGAAGATGTCCTCGTGTCGCCACACGACGCCGCGCGGCATGCCGGTGGTGCCGCCCGTGTACAGCACGTAGTGATCGTCCGGCGATCGCTCGCCGAACGTCCGATCCGCTGTTCCCGCGGTGAGTAGGTCGTCGTACTCGGCGCCGGTCTTGACAATCCACGCCTCTCCCGCGGCGCCCCGCACTGCGTCCTCAGTGAGGGGATCGCACAGCACGCCGACGAGCCCCGCGTTCTCGAACAGGGGCGTGAGTTCCGCGGCGACGTACCGGTAGTTGATGTTGATCGGGACGGCGCGCAGCTTGAAACAGGCGAAGGTGGCTTCGACGTACTCGCAGGAGTTGTGGAGGTCGAGGCCCACATGGTCGAAGGGACGGACCCCGAGTTTGCGGTCGAGCGCGTCGGCCAGACGGGTCGAGCGCTCGTCGAGCTCGCCGAAGGTCAGCCGTTTTGTCCCGCAGACCAAGGCCTCGCGGTCGGGAATGGCCCGAGCCACGAGCTCGAAGAGGTCAGCGAGGTTGAACGTTGGGGCCACGGCGTCGAAGATTCTGCAATGGCGAACGAGTCCGCGTCGATGCTGATCGGCACGGACGGCCTCGTGCCGAGGGAGAGGTACATCTCCCGGGCCTTCCTTGACCTCGAGATGGAACGGCTTTGGCCTCGGGTCTGGCAGATCGCCTGTCGCGAGGAAGAGGTGGCGGGCGTAGGCAACTACGTCGAATACACGATCGGTGACGAGTCGGTGCTCGTCGTCCGAACGGGTGACGGTCGGATCGTCGCGCATCACAACGCGTGCCTTCATCGCGGCACTCGCCTCGCGACCGAGAGCGGCACGTTCGCTGACGAGGGCATTCGCTGTCGATATCACGCCTGGCGGTACGGACTCGACGGCACGCTGCTCGAGATCGTCGACGAGCACGAGTTCGAGGGGCTGCCGAGCAACCTTTGCCTGACGTCGGTACGGACGGAGTGCTGGGGTGGGTTCGTCTTTGTGAACCTCGATCCTGACGCGGCGCCGCTGCTCGACTATCTGCATCCACTGCCGGACCTGCTTCGCGCGTACCACCTCGACACGATGCGCTTCCGCGGCTACCAATCGACGGTGTTGCCGGCAAACTGGAAGGTGGTCGTCGACGCGTTCAACGAGGCCTACCACGTTCAAGGAACGCATCCCCAGATCCTGCCGTGGACCGACGATGTGTCCATCGCGTACGAGCAGCTCGGCATCCACGCCCACTACGGACGGTTGCCGGAGGCTCGCAGGGAGCTGCGCCCGAGCCCGCGCCTCAACCTGCAACCCGACGAGTACGACGAAGGCGAGATCCTCGCCGGGCTCGTCGCCGGGCTCGGCCGGTTGTTCCTCAAGGAGGAGATGGCGATCGTCGACGAGCTCCGGGCGGAACCGTCAGGTCCCCATCGCAACCTGCTCGCCGAATTCCAACAGCGCCGACGCGACCTGCTGTCGGCGCGTGGGCTCGATGTGTCCGGTTTGTCCCTCGACCAGATGACGAGCGCCGACGACATCTTCGTGTTCCCGAACCTTGTCGGACCGATCTATCCGGGGTCGGCCATCGTGTTTCGCATCCGGCCGAACGGCCTCGACCCGGACTCGAGCATCAAGGACACGTGGACGCTCGAATGGCCCCGGACGGACCAGCCCGAGCGGAAGTGGGAGCGCCGTTTCTATCCCGATTGGCGGGACAAGGACTGGGGTGAGATCACCAATCAGGACTACGCCAACATGCTCGAGGTGCAGACGGGCATGAAGTCCCGCGGCTTCAAGGGATCGCGCCTCAACCCCCGGCAGGAATCGAACGTGCTGCACATGCACCGCGTGATCGACCGGTACCTCACGACCTGACCTCGAGAATGGCGCAGGGGGTGCGCGGACGGCGGGAATGGCGCCGCTAACGTCGATCGCGGATGTTCCTCAAGAGCCTCACGCTGAAGGGCTTCAAGTCGTTCGCCGAGACCACCGTGCTCGAGATGGAGCCCGGGGTCACGGTGGTCGTCGGACCGAACGGCAGCGGCAAGTCCAACGTGGTCGACGCCATCGGCTGGGTGCTCGGCGCGCAAGCTCCGAGCGCGGTGCGCAGCCAGAAGATGGACGACGTGATCTTCGCCGGCACGGCGAAACGACCGGCGCTGGGCCGCGCGGAAGTGAGCCTCACGATCGACAACAGCGCCCGGCTCCTGCCGATCGAGTTCACCGAGGTCACGATCACCCGTACGCTCTTCCGGAGCGGCGACAGCGAGTACGCCCTCAACGGGGTGCCGTGCCGGCTGCTCGACATCCAGGAGCTGCTGTCGGACACCGGTGTCGGTCGCCAGCAGCACGTGATCGTCAGCCAGGGCCAGATCGACGCCGTGCTCAACGCCCGCCCGGAGGATCGCCGGCTGATCATCGAAGAGGCGGCGGGCGTTCTCAAGTTCCGCCGCCGCAAGGAGAAGGCCGAGCGTCGGCTGGCCGCGACCGAGGGCAACCTCACGAGGGTGCAGGACTTGCTGCGCGAGGTGCGTCGCCAGCTCCGACCGCTCGAGCGCCAGGCCGACGCCGCTCGCCGCCACGGCGATCTCGTGGCCGAGCTCATGGGTCTTCGGCTGCATCTCGCCGGCCGCGAGCTGTCGTCGCTGCGTGGCCGCCTCACCACCACGATCAC
>JBEEGD010000142.1:0-2541 GCA_041166685.1 Acidimicrobiaceae bacterium
GTCGTGGACGACGGAGCGGCCGCCGAAGCTCTCTTTGTATTGGACGAGGCCACTGTTCAAGTAGTCACCATTGGCTTCGGTTGAGACGCCGAAATCGAAGTATCGCACTCGCTGCGCCACCCACTCGTAGAGCCGCTCGAGAACGACGTCGAGCGCGTTTGCGCGTCGCCCCGCGGCGTTTGTCGCGCTGTATTGAACGTGGCAGACGCGGTCGCTGACGTAGACGACGGCGCCGGCGGCGACGGCGCCGTCGACTGTCGCGGTGCAGAGCAGGATCCGTTCCGGGAAGCGGTTCGCCAGCAACTCGATTTCTTCGAGGCTGTGTACCGGCTTGAGGCCGTAGCGCTCCGTGAGGTTCTCGATGACGAGAGGCCAGAAGGATGCGAAGTCGCAGGTGAGCGCTGCCTCGACGCCCGCGGCGCGCGCGCGCTTGAGGGAACGCAGACGCCGCTCTTGGACCGGGCCGCGTTCGGTGCAGTCGATCACCGTCAAGAGGTCCGAGCGCGTCAGCCGTGCTGCCGCACGGAAGAGCGCGTATCGGTCTTCCTCGGCTGGCTGGCGGTGGTAAATATGCGGGATTGTCTTGTAGATGAGGCGCGCGGCGCCACTGTCCGCTGCGTGCCGGAGCACTGCGCCGAGTGCCTTGAGCATGCGGTCGGCCGTCATCCACCCGTCAACGACGAAGCCCCCGTAGGTCAGACCGGCGTGCGAGATAAGCGCGTCGTCGCGCATCGTTGCAGGCAGGATCGTTCGGAGCTCTCCACCGCATTCGACAAGCAACGATGCGTCCGGAAAGCGATCGGCGTGATAGTCGAGATAGTCTCGTTCGAACAGGAATGTCCCGTTGCGCGAACCGCGGACGAAATCGTCCCACGCTTGGCGGTCCGTGACGGAGTAGCGGCGGACGATCAGCTCGTCAGCCATCGAGTTGAGCAACACCGAAGCCCGTCGCCCCGTGACGATTGCCGTTGTAGAAGAGCAACCGCCTTCCGCCGGCATCCACGACGCACGGAAAGCAGGTCATTTCGGAGTCCCATCCGCTCCCCTCCGGCAGGAGCCCACCTACGTCGTCGTCGCGCGACCAGAGGATCCCGTCAAGCGACTCCGCGTATCCGATCCGATAGCTCTTCTCACCCAGTGAGCGGATCGAGTACCACATGCGATAACGCCCTGGCTCGCGAATGACCCATGGCCGTCCGACGGCGTAGTCCTCGTCCTCCGGTGGTGTGAGGCACGTCGTCCCCGTGTCGTCCCAAACAACTCCGTCACGCGACGTGGCGTGCTTGATGACTGTTCGGTAGCGCACGCCATCGATGTCGTCGACCCAGCGCTCGCACGACCAATACCAAACCCTCCAGAGTCCACTGTCGAGGAGCACGCAGGGAGCTGAGCGAGAAAACGGCTCGGCGTCGGTGCGGTCCAGTATTGGCACCCGCGCATGGCGAGTGAACGCGCCCTCACGACCTGGTCGGGTCGCGAGACCCGTGAAGAGCATGTGAGGCACGCGATCAGCTCGCTGCCAGCCGATGTAAAAGAGAGCATCTCCACCGTCCGACTCGATCAGCGAGGATGCGTTGACCCCGCAGTCGTCGAACGCGCCGAGCTCGCCGAGATCGAGTAGCGGCTCGCTAGTGACTGCAACGACGCGTGTGGGGTGTTCCGCGTCGAGCTCGACCGCACCGACGCGGCCGTACATGCGGTCGTCCAAAGAGGTGAACAGCACCAAGATCCGCTCGCCGCGTGCCAGTGCCGTCGGCAAGAACGCATGCGTCCGAGCCCAAGGAAGCTCGCCGTCAGGTGCGAAAACGTGCCCGAGTCGCCGCCATCCCATTACGCGCGCGGGTTGACCCCGAACCGCTCCCACGTCGTCTGGTTACGTGGGTCCGTTGCCTTTGCGCCTACGAGGCTGCCCGGCTCGAGGTCGCGAAGAACGATCGCGGCTGCCCCGATCAGACAGTCGGCGCCAATCGTCAGGTCATTCGCGATCGTCGCGTTGACGCCAATGAAGGACGAGTCGCCAATGTCGACGAATCCCGAGACAACGGCGTGCGAGGCGATGAAGACGTTATTTCGGATTGTCGAGTGGTGCCCGATGTGATTGCCGCTCCACAGCGTGACGTTGTCGCCAACCGTGACAAACGGTTGGAGCACGTTGTTCTCGAAGATCAGGCAGTTCTCACCGATCGCGACGTTGTGCCAGCGAAATGCTTTCGAGCTCACGTACGTCGCCAGCACGTATCCCTTTTCTTTCATTCCTGTGAAGAAGGCCGTCCGTCGCCGATTGAGCTCACCGTAGCCGAGAGCAACGAATGCGTCGTGATCTGTTGGCGGGTAAAGGTCCGCGACCTCCTCAGTCGGGATCACCGGCAGCCCGAACAGCTCGTCCCTTTCGATGTAGTTGCGATCGACCGTAAAGGCTGCGACCTCGTAGTCGCTGTCGTGGGTGAACAACTCGTACGCGACCTCGGCGATCGCACTAGCCCCGCCGATCACAAGGCGACGGCTACGCATCAGTTGAACCAACTCCGTCGACTCCACGCG
>JBEEGD010000143.1:0-3733 GCA_041166685.1 Acidimicrobiaceae bacterium
GACAAGACGCCGCGTGACCCCAAGGAGCTGCTCGAGATCCGCGGTGTCCGCGAGACCCAGCAGTACCTCGTGCAAGAGGTCCAGAAGGTGTACCGCGACCAGGGCGTGTCGATCCACGACAAGCACATCGAACTGATCGTTCGGCAGATGACGCGCCGTGTCGGCGTGCAGGACGCCGGCGACTCGGACTTCCTGCCCGGCGAGCGCGTCGACGCCAAGGTCTACGCCGATGTCAACCGCGTGCTGGTGCAGGAGAGCAAGGCTCCGGCCGAGGGCCGTCCCGAGCTCATGGGCATCACCAAGGCCTCGCTGGCCACGGACTCCTGGCTGTCGGCAGCGTCCTTCCAGGAGACCACTCGGGTGCTCACCGAGGCCGCCATCGAGAGTCGCAGCGACGGACTGCTCGGGCTCAAGGAGAACATCATCATCGGCAAGCTGATCCCGGCCGGGACCGGCATGGAGGTCTACCGGGGCATCGAGACGAAGGCCCCCGACTACCAGCCGATGGAGTACTACTCCTCCGACGCCGACGCGGCCGAATGGCTCGCCAGCATCTCCGGCGACTACATCCCCGACACCCCGGGCGAGGCCGATGTCACTCCCGCCGCTGATGGCAATGGCAGCGGCAACGGCGAAGTCATCGAGGGCGGCTTCGGCGAGGAATCGATCGGCTAGAAAAGCGAAATCCCACTCAGACGTCTACAGATCTGTAGATGCCTGAGTGGGAATTGGGGGAGTCATGGTCAAGTCGGTTGCGGAAGTTCGGGCGGATCTGACCGCGCCTGGGCAGTTGTTCGAGATGGATGAGGTCGACATCCAGGGCGTGCCGATCCGCGTGTGGAAAAACGCACCCGGCACGTTGCGAAACGTGCTCGACCTGTCGTCGTTGCACGGCGACAAGACGCTGGTGGTCTACGAGGACGAGACCATCAGCTTCGGCGATCACTACCGGATGGCAGCGACCTTTGCCCGTCGCCTCATCGACGACTACGGGATCCAGAAGGGCGACCGCGTCGTGCTCGCGATGCGCAACTTCCCCGAGTGGCTCGTCGCCTTCTGGGGTGCGACGGCAGCGGGAGCGATCATCGTCCCGCTCAACGCGTGGTGGACCGGACCCGAGCTCGAGTACGGCATCACTGACTCGGGTGCGAAGGTGCTCATCGCCGACGAAGAGCGGGCCCAGCGGCTCCGTCCGTACAGCGATCTCGGACTCGAAGCCATCATCGTCGCCCGCAACGAGCAGCCGCTGGCCGACGGCGAGATCGCGTGGGCCGACGCGCTCGGCGAGATCGACCCGGACGTCACTCCGCCCGATGTCGCCATCGATCCCGACGACGACGCCACGATCTTCTACACGTCGGGTACCACCGGTTTTCCGAAGGGGGCCCTCGGCAGCCACCGCAACATCTGCACCAACGTCATGTCGTTGGCGTTTGGCGCGTTCTACGCGTCGGCCCGCAAGCCTGGAGGCAACGCCGGCCTCGAAGAGATGGCCTCGGGTGCATCCGCGCAAGCCACGCTGCTGAGCGTTCCGCTGTTCCACGTCACTGGGTGTCACGCCATCATGCTCAGCTCGATGGCCTTCGGCGCCAAGCTCGTCATCATGTACAAGTGGGACCCAGAACGGGCACTCGAGCTGATCGAGCGCGAGCGCATCACCACCATCGGCGGCGTGCCCGCGATGATCTGGCAGCTGCTCGAGTCGCCGTCGTTCGAGAAGGCCGATCTTTCGAGCGTGAAGGCGATCGGCTACGGCGGTGCCCCCGCTCCCCCCGAGCTCGTGAGACGCATCGAAGAGTTCCTCCCCGGGCGCATGCCGAGCAACGGGTGGGGGATGACCGAGACGTCGTCCACCGCGAGCAGCAACAACGGCGTCGACTACATCGCGAAGCCCACGAGCTGCGGTCCGCCGTTGCCGATCAACGACGTCCGCATCGTCGACGAGGAAGGCAATGACGTCCCGCAAGGCGAGACCGGCGAGCTGTGGGTGCGCGGCCCGAATGTGGTGAAGGGTTACTGGAACAAGCCTGAGGCAACGTCCGAATCGTTCGTCGACGGCGGCTGGCTGCGCACCGGCGACATCGCCAACCTCGATGACGAAGGTTTCATCTTCATCACTGACCGCGCCAAGGACATGATCATCCGCGGCGGCGAGAACGTGTACTGCGCGGAGGTCGAGGCCGCCCTGTTCGAGCACCCCGCCGTCACGGACTGCGCCGTCTTCGGGATTCCGCACGAAGTGCTGGGTGAGGAGGTCGCGGCCGTGGTGTTGCTGCGCGACGGCGCGTCGGCCTCCGAGAAAGACATCCAGATGCACGTACGCGAGAAGTTGGCCTCGTTCAAGGTCCCCGTGAAGGTGTGGTTCTGGGACGACGAGCTTCCCCGCAATCC
Organism: Acidimicrobiaceae bacterium; assembly: GCA_041166685.1. GTDB lineage: Bacteria > Actinomycetota > Acidimicrobiia > Acidimicrobiales > JACDCH01 > DASUCS01. The sequence goes on from JBEEGD010000143.1 coordinate 2,392, forward strand.
CGCGGGCAAGATCCTCAAGCGCGACCTCCGCGACCAAGCCCTCGCTCAGGGTTGAACGTCGGCGGCGTCGAGCTCGCCGTCCGCGACGCCGGGGGCGACGGCCGCGCGTTCGTATGGGCCCACGGCCTCGCGAGCTCGATGGCGCTCGAAGACGAAGCGCGCGTGATCGACTGGTCGAGCATTCGTTGAGATGGTTGGCGTCTGGTGCGTTATGACGCGCGCGGTCACGGCGACTCCGCAGGCGGCGACGACGCCCGCGAGTTCGGCCTCGACTCGCTGGCCGGCGATCTCCTCGGGCTGCTCGACGAGTTGTCGATCGAGCGGGCCGTACTGGGCGGCGCATCGCTCGGCGCGCTGACCGCCATCCAAGCGACGACGCTCGCTCCCGACCGCGTCGACGCGCTCGTGGTCGCGCTTCCGCCCGCCACCGGGCGAGCGCGTCGCGTGCCGTCGGCGATGCTCCGCGGTGCAGCGCGGACGGTGGAACTCGTCGGAAAGCCCGCGTTTCTGCGCACGGCTCGCCTCACGCGACCGCCACCCATCCTTCGTGGCGAGCTCGCGCCGTTCGCGCGCTCAGTCGTCGAGGGGTTCGATCGTCTTGATCGCCGTCGGCTGGCCACGATCCTGCGGGTCGGCGCCGTCCTCGACCTCCCACCGCCCGAGGCAGTGGCCGCCGTCGCCGTGCCCACGCTGCTCCTCGGGTGGGTCAGCGATCCCGGCCATCCGGTGGCGACCATCGATCATCTGGCCCAAGCGTGGCCCCATGCCGAGCGCCATGTCGCGGGCGACGCATCCTCGGTGCGGGCCTGGCCGGAACTCGTCAGCCGGTTTCTCGGGACCCTCGCGCAGTAGCTACGTCGCAAATGACTCCGATGAGCCATTGCCTGAAATCGGACATGCGCGCACACTCGGTCACACGTGGCGCGGAACTGCTCGTGGTGCGGCTGGGAGGGGCCAGCCGCCCTCGAGTCGGCGTCGGTTCCTGGTGTTGCCGCACTGTTGGCACCCCAAGTAACCTCGACCCCTCGTGCCTACCATCCAACAGCTGGTCCGCAAGGGTCGGCAGTCCAAGACGACCAAGACGAAGACTCCCGCCCTCAAAGGCGCGCCCCAGCGCCGTGGTGTGTGCACCCGCGTCTACACGAACACCCCGAAGAAGCCGAACTCGGCGCTGCGCAAGGTGGCCCGTGTCCGGCTGACCAGCGGCATGGAGATCACCGCCTACATCCCGGGTGAAGGCCACAACCTGCAAGAGCACTCGATCGTGCTCGTCCGAGGTGGTCGTGTGAAGGACCTCCCCGGTGTCCGCTACAAGATCATCCGCGGCACCCTCGACACCGCC
>JBEEGD010000144.1:0-4494 GCA_041166685.1 Acidimicrobiaceae bacterium
CCAGCGGGGACGACAGCGAGGCCTTCCGCACCTTGGGCATTGCCCTTGGCCGTGGCATAGATCTTGTCGCCTTCCTTGACGTACGCCAGGCCATCGTCGAGGAGGGTGAACACGTCAGGCGCGATCTCTTCGCAGAGGCCATCGCCGGTGCAGAGATCCTGGTCGATCCAGACCTTCATGGTGAAGTGGCTTCCTCTCTCGGAACTTCGTCGCGCCCTGGGAAAACGGTGGGCCCGCGGCTGACACTACTGCCGGACCTGTCGGCCACTCTAACGCGCGGGGGCCAATAAACCCGGAATTGACCGGTGGAACTTGGCACACTGAATGGGGGAGCGCGCAGTTTCCGAGACCCACGATGTATCGTCCCGACAGCCCCCAATAGCAGGAGGTGGTCCCCGTCAACGAGCCCGAGTACGAGCGGCGGCTGGGCGCCTACGAGACCGAGATGGCCCAGCTCCGCGAGCAGTCGAAGGCGCTCGAAGAGGAGGTCATCTCGCTACGGCGCCGGTTGCAAGACGCCCCCAAGCGCGTCCGCACGCTTGAAGAACGATTGCTCGAGACCAAAGGCCAGCTGGCCCAGGCGGTCTCGCAGAACGAGAAGTTGACCTACACCTTGCGGGAAGCGCGTGAGCACATCGCGGCGCTGCGCGAAGAAGTCGACAAGCTCACCCGTCCGCCCTCGGCGTACGGCACCCTGCTCGGTCGCAACGACGACGGCACCGTGGACGTGTTCAGCGGTGGCCGCAAGATGCGGGTGTCACTGCATCCGGAACTCGAGGACGAAGAGCTGTCGCGCGGCGCGGAGGTCGTGCTGAACGAGTCACTCAACGTCGTGCTCGCTCGGTCAGGTGAGCTGACGGGCGAAGTCGTGACGTTGAAGGAGTTGCTCGACGACGGCGCCCGCGCGTTGATCCTCGGCCGCGCCGATGAGGAGCGCGTTGCCGAGTTGGCCGACAGCCTCATCGGCGAGAAGCTGCGCTCCGGAGACACGCTGCTGATGGACGTGCGTTCCGGCCTGCTACTGGAGAAGCTCCCGCGTCCCGAGGTCGAAGAGCTCGTCCTCGAAGAGGTGCCCGACATCTCCTACGAGGACGTCGGCGGTCTCGACAGCCAAATCGAGCAGATCGCGGATGCGGTCGAGTTGCCGTTCGTGCATCACGAGCTCTTCAAGGAGTACAAGCTCCCCGCGCCCAAGGGCATCTTGCTCTACGGCCCTCCTGGGTGCGGCAAGACGCTCATCGCGAAGGCGGTGGCGAACTCGCTCGCCAAGAAGGTCGCCGAGGTGTCGGGTGACAAGGCGGCGCGCAGCTACTTCCTCAACATCAAGGGCCCGGAACTGCTGAACAAATACGTCGGCGAGACCGAGCGTCAGATTCGCCTCGTGTTCCAGCGGGCCCGTGAGAAGTCGGAAGAGGGTTGGCCGGTCATCGTCTTCTTCGACGAGATGGACTCGATGTTCCGCACGCGCGGCACGGGCATCAGCTCGGACATGGAGTCCACGATCGTGCCGCAGCTGCTGGCGGAGATCGACGGTGTCGAGACGTTGAAGAACGTCATCGTCATCGGTGCGTCGAACCGCGAAGACCTCATCGACCCCGCGATCCTGCGGCCAGGGCGCCTCGACGTGAAGATCAAGATCGAGCGGCCCGACGAGAAGGCCGCTGGTCAGATCTTCAGCCGCTACCTCACCACCGACTTGCCCCTCGACACGGGTGAGGTGAAGGAGCTCGGCGGTGGCGACGCCGCCAAGGCGGTGCAAGCCATGATCGAGCGCACCGTCGAAACGATGTACGCCGACGATGAGAAGAACCGTTTCCTCGAAGTCACCTACCAGAACGGTGACAAGGAGATCATGTTCTTCAAGGACTTCTCGTCGGGCGCCATGATCGAGAACATCGTGCGCCGCGCAAAGAAGTTGGCGATCAAGCGACAGATCGCCGGTGAACCACCGGGCATCCGCACGAGTGATCTCATCGCGTCGATCGCGCAGGAGTTCAAAGAGCACGAGGACCTGCCGAACACGACGAACCCCGACGATTGGGCGAAGATCTCCGGCAAGAAGGGCGAACGCATCGTCTACGTGCGCACGCTCATCAAGAAGGAAGACGACGCGGAAGCAACGGGCGGACGGGCCATCGAGCGCGTCGCCACCGGCCAATACCTTTAGGACTTCGTTTCCTCCGTACACAAGACTCGCCGGCGATGCGTCTGGCGGAACCCGATCGCGCGACCTTTGCCGAGGTCAACCGCACACGCCTGCGGTTGTGGTGCTGGGGAGATCCTGACGACCCCTCGGTGGTGATGGTCCATGGTGCGTTCGACCACGGTCGGATGTTCGACGAGCTGGCGCCCCGCATCGCCGCGCTCGGCTATCACGCCATCGCGGTGGACATGCGTGGCCACGGTGACAGCGGCCGGTTGCGGTCGGGCAACGCGTGGCTCGCGATGAACCTCGATCTGGGAATGCTGGCGCGCCACTTGGGTTCGCCGGTCGGCTTCATCGGTCATTCCTTCGGCGGAGGGCAGTCGCTGTGTGCGGCCGCGGCGTTCCCCGACGATGTGAAGTGGGTCGTGAGCATCGACGGGCTGGGCCCACCGGCTGGAGCCTTCGAAGTTCGCGATCCGAGCGAGTTCGTCACGGAGGCACTCGCGGCGATGGAGCGTCAATGGACGCGCGGGGCTCGGCTGTACCCGTCACGCGAAGACATGGCCGAGCGGCGGCGCAAGATCAATCTCCGGATGAGCGAGGACTGGGCCCGGCATCTGGTCGAGCAAGGTTCGCGATCGGGACGCGACGGCGGCTTCGAGTGGAAGTTCGATCCCTTGTTCAACATCGGGCTCGGAGGGCCGTTCACTCCGGAGATGCTGCTCGCCGAGTACAACGCGGTGCGCTGCCCGGTGCTGGTGCTGTACGGCACAGAAGAAGACACATGGAACGACCTCACGCCCGATGAGCGGAGCGAACGGATCGCGGCGATCCGCGACGCTCGTCATCACGAGGTTGCGGGGGCCGGCCACTACGTGCACCTCGAACAACCGGATGCCGTCGTCGATCACATTCGTGAGTTCATCGAGGAAGTCGGACCGTGAACCCGTTGCTGGTCTTGCATCGTTTTGGCTGCGAGGAAGCCGGCGCCCCGTGGCGGAGTGCGCTGCGCGACGACGCATGGCCGGGTGAATGGTCCGCGCCGGATCTGCCTGGGCACGGTGATGCACCGTGGGACGGTGACTGCTACGAGCCATCAGACCTCGTGATCGCGCCGTTGCGTCACCTTGGCGAACTGGCGTGGACGGAGCTCCCTGTGGTGCTCGCGGTTCATCGGCAGTCCGTCGCGGCGGAGTTGCTCGCGTTGGGTGGTCGAGCGGCGGGCATCGCGTTGATCGAACCGCGGCGGGGGCCGTCATCGAGCCCCGGTGACAACCAGTCGGAGGAGTATGCGTGGCTCCGGGTGATCGCGGACGATCCCGAGGCGCAGGCGCCCGCACCCGAAGGCCGCACCGACCCGCGTACGCGCCACGGGTGCACGCCCCGCTATGACGCCGGCTACGCCGAATTGCAGCGCTCGGGCATCACCGTTCCGGTGCTGGAACTGGGCTGGTCGTCGCCGGCGCAGGTCCTGGCCGAGGTGCGTGCTTGGTGGGACTGTCAGCCCAACGGCCGGTAACGTCATCAGGTGGCGATCCGCAAGATCCTCGGGATCGAGACCGAGTTCGGCATCCTCATCCGGGGTGCCGCGGACTCCAACCCGATCGCCGCGTCCAGCGTGCTCATCAACGCCTACGTCAATGACCTGACCCGCAGCGCGCCGTCCACGTCCGGAACACCGAAGGTCGGTTGGGATTTCGAGGACGAGTCGCCAGGAAACGACGCCCGCGGGTTCGCGCCCGAGGGGACGATGGCGCCCGAGATCGAGACGCACCTCGTGAACGCAGTGCTCACGAACGGGGCGCGCTACTACGTCGACCACGCCCATCCCGAGTTGTCGACCCCGGAGTGCGCTGATCCCCGCACGACGGTGGTGTACGACCGCGCCGCCGAGCGGATCTTGCAGCGCTCGATGGTGGCGGCCAACCGGACGCTGCCGCCCGGCCAAGAGATCGTTGTCTACAAGAACAATTCCGATCGCAAGGGCAACAGCTACGGCTGCCACGAGAATTACCTCATGGACCGCGCTGTGCCGTTCGGGCGCGTGGTGGCCCATGTGATGCCGCACTTCATCACCCGGTCGATCTACTGCGGCGCCGGCAAGGTCGGCTCAGAGGCGAGCGGAGTTCCGGCGGAAGAGGTTCCGTTCCAACTGACCCAGCGAGCGGACTTCTTCGAAGAGGAGGTCGGTCTCGAAACGACGCTGAAGCGTCCCATCGTCAACACGCGCGACGAGCCGCACGCCGACGCGCAGAAGTACCGCCGGCTGCATGTGATCGTCGGCGACGCCAACCTGTCGGAGATCGCCACGTTCTTGAAGCTCGGCACCACCGCGCTGGTGCTGTCGA
>JBEEGD010000145.1:0-4790 GCA_041166685.1 Acidimicrobiaceae bacterium
GTATGCACGGATCTCAAGGATCTCTTCGCCGGTGAACAGCTGCACCGGTGCGATGAAGCCCCGAGTGTTGAAGTCCTCCACCTGCGAGGCCGTCAGGATGACGGCGCTCGCAGGATCAGAGGCATGGAAGCGCAGGTCGCGAGGATCGTCGCCCTCGAAGCGCACGTCGAACGGATTCGGCATCGGATCCCCGGGACCGCTATTTCAGCTCACGGATGGTCGGCTCGAATGCCCGATCCATGTCCCAGAGGGGTTCCAACGTGACGTGCACCACGTGGCCGTACGTCTGGTTGTGGAACATCTGGTAGCGCCCGAACGCCTCCGGATCCTCCACCTCGAGGAGTGCGTACCCGCCCCACCCAGTGCCGTACGACTGGTAGTGCGTCACGCCCTTTTCGACGTCACCCCAGTTTCCCGACCGCGCGAACGCCTTGAATGCTTCGGCCCATGCTTGATCGAGTTCGACTTTCGCGACGCCTTCGGCGTACACGAAACGTTGCAGATACATCTGCCCCATCGGTGTTCCTCCCCGCCCTAGGCCGGGAGCCCGAGCGCGTTGGCGTTGTTGATCGCGAAGAACTCGTTCTTGCTGATCGGTGCCGTGGCGCCGTCGACGATGTTGCGCACCGTGTCGACGGAGTCGGACGTGAACACGCACACGCCCCGCTTGCCGTCAGCGCTGGGCACCGCGACGCGCAGTGCGGTTCCCTGTGGCAGGTCGAGCTGCCCGCCCCAGAACGCCTCCGGGTTGGAAATTTCGTGGATGGCTGCGACGTACATGACTTCCCCTTTCGTTGTGCCTCGGCCCGCGGCCGAGGCGTTGTGATGGAGGGAGGTTTCCCTCCAGAGCTAGCGCCGGCGCCCGGCGGTCAATTCGATCGGTGCCGGCCACGTGCGATCGACGTCGTGCACGTCGACGAGGCCAGCGGCTTCAAGCAGTGCGCGAGCGTCGGAGCCGTTGAGCAACGTTCCGCCCGAGCGGATCGTCCTGAGGTCGCCGAGCGCGCCGGCGACCGGGTCGTCCGGGCCGGCGTAACGGCCGAGCACGATCTGCGCTCCGGGTCGCATCGCGGCGACCGCGTGCGCCACCCCGTTCTCGAGGATCGCCCGCGACAGGAAGATCACTGGCATCCACACGAGGTCGAACCCGTCGTCGTCCTCGAACGCGTCGATGGGCGTCGCCTGCAAGGTGATGCGCGAATCGAGCCCAGCGGCGGCCACGTTCTGGTGCGCCAGTTCGAGTGACAGCTCCCACGTGTCGATGCCCACCACCGTCGAGTCGGGGAAGGTTCGACAGAAGGCGACGGCGAGCGCGCCGACCCCCGTCCCGATGTCGAGGATGCGCGCGTCGTGACTGCCGATCCCGGCGCCCGCGATCAATTGGGCGATGACCACGGAACTGGCTCCTTGACCCTGGAGGATCTGGGGATCGGTGTAGTACCAACCCCCGGGGCGGACGGGATCGTCGATGAGGTCGATGGCCTGCCGGAGCATCGTGGTCGCGTGGCCGATCACGGACCCGCGTTGCCGCTCGTCGAGGTCGGCGCGCAGGTCTGTCGCGCCCATGAGGTCGACGACGCGGTCGAGCTGTGCGGTTACCTCAGGATCGCCAGGCTCGCCCGCTGCATCCAACTTGAGCCGTGCGACGAGCGCGGCCAGGGACTCCGCGTCGGTGACGAGTCGCATGGCCAGCGCCTGCATCTCGTTGAACGATGACGTGCGCACTTCGGCTGTGGTCATGACTGCGACGGTACGGAACCCGGCGTGTCCGCCTCATCGGGGCACTGCCGCAATCTCCGTTGCGGGCATGGGTGGATCTACCCATCCTTCGGCGACGCGATCCCGTGCTCGAAGGCGAATCGCGCCGCCGCCGTCCGCGTGGTGACATCGAGTTTCGTGAAGATGTTCGACAGGTGCCGCTCCACGGTTTTCTGGCTGAGTAGGAGCGCCTCGGCGATCTGCCGGTTCGTACTGCCTCCGGCCGCGAGCGCGAGAACCGCCACCTCGCGTTCGGTCAGTCCGTTCGGGAGTGCGGCCCGGCGCTCCCCGTCGGCCAGGCTTGCGTCGAGCTCGGCCCCCAGCGACTCGAAGGTGGCGCGGGCCGCAGCCAGTTCGCGCTCTGACGACTCGGTGTCGCCGAGCTGCCGGTAGGCCCGCGCCAACAGCACCCGTACCTTGGCGCAGTCGTACGGCGCTTCCAGCTCGGTCCAGCCCGAGCAGGCCGTGCGCAGCGTCGAGAGTGCTTCCTCGGTTCGCCCGGTGGCGAGGAGGATCGAACCGCGACACCGCGTGGCCGCGGCCTGAAGACCGGAGCTCCGGTACGCGTCCGCAACTGCATCGAGTTCGTCGGCGGCGACCGACGCCGTCGCCATGTCGTCTGCGGCGATGGTGATCTCGACCTGCGCGGCCAGCAATCGCGCCCGCGTGAGCCGGTCCGTGACACCAGCCAAGGCGGAGCGGATCAACGCAGCGGCGGCGTCGGGACGTCCCTCGGCGAGGCGCAGGAGCGCGAGCCCGGGTTGGGGGTCGCGGCCCAGCTCGTGCCCCTGGCCGTAGGCGACCTCGGCACCGACGAGATCGCCACGCAACCTCCTGATCTCACCGATTTGGTAGTGGGCTTCGGCGGCGATGCCGACGTGGATGTGGGCCGCGTCCTGACAGATCCGCTCTGCTTCGTCCTGGGCTTGTTCCCAGGCACCGCGGATCTGCATGACCTGGGCGCGGTGGACGCGGCAGATTCCTTTGAACAGCACCGCCGGCGCCATCCGGTCGCACCAGTCCGAGGTCGACTCCGTCCACGCCGTCGCGCGGCGGATGTCGCCGAGTTCGTAGCACGCGGCCATGAGGTGGCAGTAGATGTTGCCGGCCCAGTTCGGCAACAGGTCCTCGGACGACGCCTCGAGCATTCCCTCGTCCAGCAGGGCGACACCTTCTTGCGCGCGGCCGAGCTTGATCAAGACGCGACCCTCGGCTACCAGTCCGGCGGCGATGAGGTTGTGGTCGGCATGCCTGCGGCCGAAGGCTTGGACTTCGCGCGCGTTGGTCAGTGTGTCCTCGCCGCCGTCGAGCGACGTCTCGACTGCGAGATAGAGGAGGAATCCCTGCTCGGGACAATCGGGCTCGTCCTCCACGAGCCGTTGCGCACGGTTGACCCAGCCACTGCCGACGGGTCCGTCTCCTCGCAGGAAGTAGGCATACGCGATGTCGACGGCGCGCATGGCGGCGCGTCGGTTGTCAGCTGCTTCGAGGTATGCCGCATAGGCCTCTTTGCGCGCCGCCTGTGATTCATCCATGAGGCCGAGCCACCACGACGCTTCGGCAAGTGCATGCAGATCGTCGGCGGCGAGAGCGGTGGTCTCTCGGGCCGCGAGGAAGTCATCGCGTGCGCCGATCCAGTCGTGCGCGGCGAAGGCTGCCCTGCCGGCGGCGAGCTCGTCCATCAGGAGGATGCCTCCACCGCACGATTGTCCCCTATGTGCGTCCGGCGTGTGGCTGGCGACAACGAAACCCGGCGGTCCGTCGCGTGATTCCTCTGAGGATCGTGGTGTGCGGCGGGGAGTAGCCCAACGCTTCCTCGGCCACGAACGCGTCGTCGGACCGCATCAGGGTCGTCAACCCGACGAACGGTCAGTGCGTCGGTCTCTCGGAGAGTGACGACAGGCGATGTGTTCCGTCGGTGCCCAGAGCAGACGTATAGACGACGAGCTGCATGCCGGGCTGGTCGAGCACGGCGAGCCGATGGTGGTCGAGTTCGAGACGTCCCGCAGTGGGATGGTCGAACAGTCGACGGGTGGTGACGAACGGTGCGACGTTCTTCGCTTCCCAGAGTGCAGCGAAGTCCGGTGATGATGTCCGGAGTCGGTCCACCAACGCCTCGATCTGCGGGTCATCGGGCCAGTCGGTGCAGTGGAGACGGAACTGCGAGACGAGACGGACGAGCTCCTCGTCGTGGTCCGCCATGAGGTGGCGGAGGTCGTCGTCCAAGAACACCAGCTCGAGCAGGTTTGGTTCGGGTATTCGAGTGAGAAGCCCGGGGAAGAGCGCAGCCTCGGCCTGATTCCAGGCGACAATGTTCCAGCAGCGATCAAGTAGGTACGCGGGGCTCGGTTCGAGTTCATCGAGCAGCGCCCGCAGCGCATCCGTCACGATCGCATCGACGTCGTACTCGGCGGTGCGGAACCCAGCAAGCGCGAACAGGTGGTCCCGCTCTGCGTCCGTCAGGCGCAGGGCGCGGGCAAGCGACCCGAGCACCTCGGTTGAAACCGCGTGTGCCTGGCCCTGTTCGAGCTTGGCAAGCCATGACACTGTCACGCCTGCGAGTGAGGCGAGCTCTTCACGTCGCAGACCCGGGGTGCGGCGCCGGTCGACAGGGAACCCGACCGCGGACGGGTCGACGCGGGCGCGCCGCGACCGCAAGAACTCGCCGAGGTCGGGTGCCCGCACAGCGCGAAAGGTAGTACCACCAATGGCACCACCCGCTGGGGCTCCCTCTTCGCCCATTCGGGCGCGACGCTCGACCACCAACGCAACTGGTCTGGGAGGCGTCATGGCGAAGGAGCTGTCATCGAGCTCAACCTCGAGCTTGGATGCTGGAGCCGTCGGCTTCACTTCTGGGAACCCCGGCCGCGACGTGCAGCGCGTCGGCACAGCGCGCTTCCTCGGTCAGGACCCAGGGAAGATCCATTGTCCGGTCTGGGGTGTCGTCGGCAACCTCGGCGAGAGTCAGTGCTATCTCGGTGTGACAGCCAAGGTCGCGGCAATCCACTCGGCGCTGTCCGACCGCGTCCGTC
>JBEEGD010000146.1:0-3499 GCA_041166685.1 Acidimicrobiaceae bacterium
AAGGTCTCCGCCAACCGGGTGTACGGGCCGAGGTCGATGCCGGTGGAGTGCAACAGGTCGTACGCCGTCGTCATCAAGTCGGCCGGCGGCGGCTCGGGTGCGTCGAGCTGCAGGTCATCCGGCACCGGGATCTCACGCGTACCTGACTGGTCGGCAACGCGCACCGACCCGAACTCGTCCCACACCGTGCCCAAGCTGCCGGCGATGCGACTCACGATCATGATGGGGCCGCGGTCGGCGGCACTCGCCTGCATCGAACCCACGCAGCCGGACTGCAACCGGAAGTGCACCAGATAACTGTCTTCGACCGACCAATTGTCGCGCGGCGCGACCGCGGGCAACGACGCGCTCACTGATTCGAATTCGCCGAGCGTCGTGCGAATCTGATCGATGACATGGGTGGCATGCGCGCCGAGCCACCCTCCGCCTTGTTTCGCATCCGACCACCACTCGGGCACCTCGGCCTCGGCGTCCGCGAGCAATGGGATGTGCAGCATGAACGTCGCCAGTCGCGGTGCACCGATGGCTCCATCGGCCACGACGCGAGCCATGAGCGCTTGTCCAGTCGCCCACCGGAACTCGGTGCCGAGCAGATGCACGATGCCCGCGGCCTCCGCGGCGCGCAGGACCTTCTTCGCTTCCTCGGTGTCGGCGGCGAACGGCTTCTCACACAGCACGTGCTTGTTCGCGGCGATGGCCTCGAGTGCGAGCGCGGCGTGGGTGTGCGGGGGAGTGGCAATCGTGACCGCGTCGAGGCTTCGAAGGGCGAGCACGTCATCGAGCGACGTGCACGCCTTCGGGATGTCGAACCGCGCCGCTCGCGTCGCGGTGCGTTCCGGATCGCGACCCACAAGGGCGATGACCTCGAAGCCCGCGGCCCGCAACGCCCGAACGTGTGTGAGGCAGCCAAACCCGGTTCCGACCACCGCGACCTGCATGTTTGCCTCCACCTCGACCGGTTGAGAACGCTGCTTTATAGTTCTGAGAACACCGTTCTGACAAGCCCTCAGAGGAGCAACGTGGAACGCGAGCTGGTCATGACCGGGATCGGGGGGCAGGGCATCCAGTTGGCTGCCAGCGTTCTCGCTCGCGCCGCGCTCAGCGAAGGGCTCGAGGTGCAGATGTTCGGGAGCTACGGCGGCATGATGCGCGGCGGCAATACCGAAGCCACCGTGGTGATCGCCGACGGGCCGATCGAATCGCCCCCCACGGTCGGAAGCACCTGGTCGGCGATCCTCATGCATCACGAGTACTCCGAGCCGACGATCAAACGCCTGCGCGCGGGGAGCGTCGTGCTCGTGAACTCAACGGTGTTCGGGGCGTTCGAGCACAACGACTGCGAGGTGGTCGAGGTGCCGGCGACCGATATGGCCATCGAGGCCGGCAACATCATGGGGGCTTCGATGGTGATGATGGGCGCCTACGCGGCCGTCTCGGGCCTGGTTTCAGTCGATTCGTTGTGCGACGCGGTGGGGGCGGCGTTGCCGTCGTATCGAGCGCAACACATCGCGCTCAACACCGATGCCCTCAGACGCGGCTTCGAGTTGGTGACGTCGTGATCATTCGAGGCACGGTCGTGATCGACACCGAAGCGTGCAAGGGCTGCGACCTCTGTATCGATGCGTGCCCGCCTGGTGTGCTGGTGATGACGACCCACGAGGCCAACACGCGCGGCTATCGCTACCCGGTGCTGCTGGCGGGGTGCACCGCCTGCAAGGCGTGCTCGCAGATCTGCCCCGACTTCGTGTTCCAGGTCTACAAGTACGACACCCCGCTGGAGATGGAGGTGGCGACCTCATGAAAGAGCTGTTGGAAGGATCGGAAGCCATCGCCGACGCGATGATCGCCGCGGGCTGCCGATTCTTTGCCGGGTACCCGATGACACCGTTCACGGAAGTGCTCGAGCAGATGGCACACAAGCTGCCCGACGTCGGCGGGGTGTGCATGAATGCCGAGAGTGAGCTCGAGGCGGTTGGAATGGCGTGGGGCGCCGCCGCCACCGGCACTCCCGCGGCCACGGGGTCGACCGGCCAGGGGCTGTCATTGATGCAGGAGTCGCTGGCCGAGATCACGCTCGCGAGGTTGCCGCTCGTCGTGCTCAACATGGCGCGCGCGCAAGGCGACTACTTCCAGGCGACGCGCGGTGGCGGCCACGGCGACTACCGCCATCTCGTCCTTGCACCGATCGACGTGAGAGAAGCGGTCGAGCTGACGCAGCTCGCGTTCCATCTCGCGGCGACGTGGCGCAATCCCGTGTTGGTGTTCGGCGACTACTACCTCGCCCACACGGCACGCTCGGTCGCCGTCGAGCCCATCGACTTTGGTCCCGCTCCGTCCACGGAATGGGCGCTCGACGGTTCGTCCGGCGGCTCCGGAAAAGCCAAGCTCCTGTCCCCGCTCGGGTCGTACAAGCAACGGGACCATGTGGGCTACGACCTCGCCGATCACTATGCCGCGTGTGCGCTGGCGACCGCAGCGATGTCGCAAGGCGTGCAGCCGCTCGTCGAGTCCCGCGATGTCGACGACGCCGAGGTGGTGGTCGTGGCCTTCGGAACACCCGCGGCCTATGTGCGCGCGGCCGTGCGCGAGCTACGAGCCGAAGGGAGACGAGTTGGGTTCGTCCGACCGATCACGTTGTATCCCTTCCCATCGGCCGCAGTGGCCACCGCCGCCGAAGGCGCCCGTGTCGTTGCCGTCTACGAGAACAACCAAGGTCAGATGATCGACGACGTGCGGCTCGCCGTGCTCGGACGGGCCCCGGTGGAGTTCATCGGTGGCCTCAGCCTGGACAGCTCTGGGTTCGGCATTGCCCCCGACCTCGATGTCGCCGTCATGCGTGCACGAATCGAAGGGTTGTTCGCGTGAAGCGCATCGTGGAAGGGCTCGAGGTCATCGCTACCGATCAGCCTCCGACCGACCCGGCGCGATTGGTCGACGACTTCACTCCGAGCCTCATCGACGTCGGTGAACACCACCTGTGCCCGGGCTGCGGCGAACCCATCGCCATGCGTTCGGCGCTCGAGGTGATCGAGGAACTCGGTGTGGTGCAGCGCACGATCGGCGTCTTCGGCATCGGCTGCTACACGGCGTTCTCCAACAACCTCGACATCGAGGTGCTGCAAGCGCTGCACGGTCGGGCACCGTCACTCGCGACTGGCGTGAAGCGCTCCAAGCCCGAGACCGTGGTGTTCACGATCCAAGGCGACGGCGACATGGTGAACGAGGGCCTGCAAGAGGTGATCCACGCCGCGGCGCGCGGCGAGCGCATCACGTGCATCATGTTGAACAACGGTGTCTTCGGCGAGACCGGGGGACATCTCACCGCGACCACGGTGATCGGTCAGCGGACGAAGAACACGCTTGATGGGCGCGACGCTCACGAGCATGGTTACCCGATCCGGCTGAGCAACCTTCTTGCAGAGCTCGACGGGGCGGCGTACGTCGCCCGGGGTGCGGTGAACAATGCGGGGAACGTGGCCCGGACCAAGAAGATGATCAC
>JBEEGD010000147.1:0-17401 GCA_041166685.1 Acidimicrobiaceae bacterium
GTGTCGCGCACGGTCGAGCCGCTCAATCTGAAGCGCTTCGTGCGCGAGCTCGACACCCCGGTGATCGTCGGAGGCTGCGCGTCGTACCAAGCGGCGCTGCACCTGATGCGTACGGGAGCGGCTGGCATCCTCGTCGGCGTCGGTCCTGGTCACGCGTGCACCACACGCGGTGTGCTCGGCATCGGCGTGCCGCAAGCAACGGCGATCGCCGACGCGCGCGCCGCTCGCATGCGCCACCTCGACGAGACCGGTGTGTACGTGCACGTGATCGCCGATGGGGGCATGGGTACGGGCGGCGACATCGCAAAGGCCATTGTCTGCGGTGCCGACGCGGTGATGATTGGTTCTCCGCTGGCTTCGGCGGTGGAAGCCCCCGGCCGCGGTTATCACTGGGGTATGGCCACGTTCCATCCCACGTTGCCGCGTGGAGCGCGTGTCAGGACGCAAGCGCGAGGCACGTTGCGCGAGATCCTCGTCGGTCCGGCACACGAGAACGACGGCCGCATGAATCTCTTCGGCGCGCTGCGCACGTCGATGGCGACCTGTGGGTACGAGTCCGTCAAGGAATTCCAGAAAGCCGAGATCATGGTGGCGCCCGCGTTGCTCACAGAAGGCAAGGGCTTGCAGCGCTCTCAGGGCATCGGGATGGGGCACTGACCGCTCCGGACCAAACCGTTCTCGTCGTCGATTTCGGCGCTCAGTACGCACAGCTGATCGCGCGGCGAGTCCGCGAGGCCCACGTCTACTCCGAGATCGTTCCTTGCACGATCACGGCAGACGAGCTCATCGCCCGCAATCCCGCGGGCGTGATCTTCAGCGGTGGACCGGCATCGGTGCATGCCGACGGCGCACCGTCGATCGACACCGGCATCTACGACACCGGCATCCCGGTGCTCGGCATCTGCTACGGCGCACAGCTTCTCGCGCGCGATCTCTACGGAGAGGTGGCGAAGACGGGGCGCGGTGAGTACGGCCGCACCCAGCTGCGCATCATTGATTCGGGAACGCTGTTCGGTGTCGATATGCCGGCCGACCAGCAGGTATGGATGAGCCACTTCGACACGATCACACGCGCACCAGAGGGATTCACGGTGACTGCGACGACACCGGAGACTCCGGCCGCCGCCTTCGAACATGCCGGCCGGTGCGTATACGCCGTTCAGTTCCATCCCGAGGTCGTGCACACGCCGCACGGTCAAGAGATGCTGAAGCGCTTTCTGTACGACGCGTGCGGCTGCATGCCGACGTGGACCATGAGCTCGATCATCGAAACATCAGTCGACGCGATCCGCGCCCAGGTTGGCAACGATCGCGTCATCTGCGGCCTCTCAGGAGGTGTCGACTCCGCGGTGGCTGCCGCGCTCGTGCACAAGGCCGTCGGTTCTCAGTTGACGTGCGTCTTTGTCGACACCGGCTTGATGCGCGAGGGCGAAGGCGACCAAGTCGTTGAAACGTTTCGCCGGCATCAGGGCATCGAACTGATTCACGAGCGCGTTGCTGATCGGTTTTTCGAGCGACTGCAAGGCGTGATCGATCCGGAAGAGAAGCGCAAGGCCATTGGTGAGCTGTTCATCCGTGTCTTCGAAGGTGCCGCGGGCGGCATCGAGGACGCGCGTTTTCTGGTGCAAGGCACGCTGTACCCCGACGTGATCGAGTCGGGCGGAGGTCACGGCGGCACCGCCGCGATGATCAAGTCGCACCACAACGTCGGTGGGCTCCCGGACGACATGGAGTTCGAGCTCGTCGAGCCGCTGCGTGCGTTGTTCAAGGACGAGGTGCGCCGCGTCGGCGAGGAGCTCGGACTGCCCGAGGAGATCGTGTGGCGCCAGCCGTTCCCGGGGCCGGGCCTCGGGGTGCGCATCATCGGCGAGGTGACCCCCGAGAAGGTCGCCATCCTGCAGCGGGCCGACGCGATCGTGCGCGAGGAGATCAAGAAGGCCGGGCTCGAGCGCGAGATCTGGCAGGCCTTCGCCGTCCTGCCCGACATCCGGTCGGTGGGGGTGATGGGCGACGAGCGCACGTACGCCTACCCGATCATCATCCGGGCGGTCACGAGCGAGGACGCCATGACCGCCGACTGGGCCCGACTGCCCTACGAGTTGCTCGAGAAGCTCTCGAGCCGGATCATCAACGAGGTGCCGGGCATCAACCGCGTGGCGTACGACATCACGTCGAAGCCCCCGGGTACCATTGAATGGGAGTAGCGGACCGGGGCCAGTGCACCGACGATCGAGCTGAGGCGGCCCCGCGTGAAACCTCGGGTAATCCCTTGTGGCACAAGGAATCCAACCGCCGCCGTCACGCGTTCGCAACATTCGTCGCGTAGTTGCTACACTTCTCAGACCATGCTGGGCCTCGGGCGGCGAAAGCGCGCGCATGCACTCTTCGTAGCGACACTTGCCGTTGCCGTGGTGGCGGTCCTACCCCAAGCCGCGGTCGCCGATCCCATCAGCGACAAGCAGGCGCAGGCCAACGCCATCGCCGCCAAGGTCGAAGCGCTCAACCACACCATCGAGCGGTATGCCGAGCAAGCCAACGGCGCTCAAGTCGAGCTCGACGCGCTGGGCCAGCAGGTGGCGGAAGCCGAGGCGAAGGTCGAAGCGGCCAAGGCACAGCAGGCGCAGCATCTCGGTGAGCTCCGCACGTATGCGATCGACGCCTATGTCCACGGCACCGACGACCACGCCGCGTCGCTCGCGGCGAGCAACGACCTGACCGACCTCGGCCAGCGCCAGGGGTACTTGAGCGCGGCGTCTGGCAACCGCCAGCAACTCGTCGACCAGCTGAGGGCGACGGAGGAAGACGTCAACATCCAGATCGGCCAGCTCAACGACGCCCAGAGCAAGGTCGCCGCGAAGCAGAAGGACCTCAACGATCGAAAGGCTGCGGCCGCGTCCGCCTCGGCGCAGCAGAAGCAACTTCTGTCCCAGGCCCAGGGCGAGCTCGCGACCCTCGTGCAAGCGGCGCAACAACGAAGGGCGGCGGCGGATGAAGCCGCGGCGCGCTCACGAGCCGCAGCCAGTAGCCGCGGCACCGGAAGCGGAGGCGGCAACTTCGGTCCGCCACCGTCGGTGCGCGGCGGCGCCGGCGCAGCGATCGCCGAGGCGCAACGTCAACTGGGCAAGCCGTACGTGTGGGGGGCTGCCGGCCCGGACAGCTTCGATTGCTCAGGGCTCACGATGTGGGCATGGCGCGCGGGGGGCGTGAGCCTGCCGCATTACACCGGCGCGCAGTACTCCTCGACGACGCACATCCCGATGTCCTCGATCCAGCCGGGCGACTTGATCTTCTACAGCGGCATGGACCATGTCGCGTTGTACGTCGGTGGGGGTCAGATCATCCACGCCCCGCATTCCGGCAGCAACGTGCACTACGACAGCGTCTACTACTGGAACACCTCCATGGTGGCGAGCCGGCCGTAGTAGCGATCGGTCAGAGGTCGCGCTCGACTTCTTCCCAGTAGGTGATGGCGTTCCGTTCGAAGCGCAGTCCCAGCTCGAGCGTGGCGCGCTCGTGCGTGTCGATTCCCTCGATGGCTGCGATCTCCTCGTACTCCACGAGCCGCCTACGGTGAGCGTCGGCTGCGTGTTTGGCGAGCTCCCGCAGTTGCGCCGGCTCTGTCTGCCGGCCAAAGAACAGCTTCAACACCGAGAGGTCGCGGATCTCGGTCGGCTCGTCGTTCGGCTGCGACAGCCACTCTTGCAACGCCGCTCGGCCGGCATCGGTGAGCCGGTAGGTCCTGCGTTTCCGCCCGCTGGTCTCCTGTTCTTCGGTGAGCAACCCGAGCCCGGCGAGGCGTGCCGGCTCGGCATAGAGCTGCGAGTGGGGAAACGTCCAGAAGTAACCGATCGAGTGCGAGACCAAGACCTTCATGTCGTACGACGTGCACGCGCCCTCGCGCGCTACGAGCCCGAGCACGAGATACGAAGTGGGTGTCAGCGAGCGGGACTTGGTCATGTCCCCGCCAGTTTCGCGACAACTGGAGCCAACGCGTGCAACGCATCGAGCCCGACGCCGATGTAGGAGATGCCCCACCGCTCGCGGCGATCAATGAGATCGTCGATGATCTGATCGACGCTGCCGGCCAGCGCGTGGGGTGACCGCAGAGCCGCTTCAGGGTCCATCCCGAACGCCGGTGCGAGCGCGGCGGCCATCCCCTGGCGATCGCTGGAGACGACCACCAGGTGCACGCGCACGTGCAGCTCGAGCTGATCGAATCGGTCGCCGGCAGCGTCGCGGATCCACTCCAGCTTCTGCACGGTCGCTTCGTCCGTCGCGTTCGGCCCGGACCGATCGTCGATCACGCCGTGGCGGAGAGCGATGTTGAGGCCGACGACGTCCGCACGTTGTGCCGCGAACGACAACACGCGTTTGCCGCCGCCACCGATCAACACCGGTGGTCGAGGGCGTTGCACTGGTTTCGGCTGGCCGTCGAGCTGTTGGATCGTGAAGTGCCGGCCGGTGAACGTGCACGGTCCGTCGGACCACAACTGGTCGATCACTGTGAGCGCTTCGCTCATTCGTTCGATGCGGGTACCCGCGGGATCGAACGCGATGCCGGTCCGCTCGTAGTCGGTCGTCATCCAACCTGCTCCCAAGCCGAGCTCGAAGCGACCTTCCGACAGGAGATCGATCGTCGCAGCCTCCTTGGCGATGACCACCGGGTGGGTGAAGTCGGTGCACAGCACCAGGGCGCCGATCCGCAGAGTTGTCGTGGCATCGGCGGCGGCCATGAGTGCGGGGATCGGTGCGAGCTGATCGTCGAAGTGATCGGCGACGGTGAGGGTGGAATACCCGAGGTCCTCACACGTACGGGCGAGCTCTGACCAAGCGTTGCGCCCGGGCTCTGGCGGCGACGAGCACTGAACGCCGAATCGAAACGGCCTTGGGTCCGCCACGGCGCAGGAAGCTAGCTTCCAAAGCCCATGAGCATGGACGTACTTGCGGACTTCACCCAGACGAGCTTCACCTTCGACGGCAAGACGCGCGACGTCTACCGATCGGGGAGTGGCCCGGCGGTCCTCGTCATCGCCGAGATGCCGGGCATCACGCCCAAGGTTGTCGAGTTCGCCAAGCGCGTCGAGGCGTTGGGATGCTCGGTCGCCCTCCCACACCTCTTTGGTGACCCCGGGCGAGACCCGTACACCAAGGGTCCGGCGCGCGCCGTTCCGTACGTCCTCAGCAGCATGGTGCCGGCGTGCATCTCGCATGACTTCCACGCGTTCGCCACACGCAAGACATCGCCGGTGATCGACTGGCTGCGGGCACTGGCCCGTTCGTTGCACAAGGAGTGCGGCGGCCCGGGTGTCGGCGCCGTTGGAATGTGTTTCACCGGCGGCTTCGCGCTGGCGATGATCGCGGACGCACCGGTGCTGGCTCCGGTGTTGTCGCAGCCATCGTTGCCGTTCCCGGTGGGGGCAGGACGCAAGCGCGATCTCGGCCTGTCGGACGACGACCTCCAGAAGGTGAAGCAGAAGTGCGCGGCCGAAGATCTGAAGGTTCTCGGTCTGCGGTTCACCGGCGACAGGGCCGTTCCGGCCGAACGCTTCGCGCGACTGCGGGAGGAGCTCGGCGATCACTTCGTCGGCGTCGAGATCGATTCCTCGAAGGGAAATCCGTACGGTCACCGAGCGGCTGCTCACTCGGTGCTCACCGAAGACCTGCAAGACGAACCCGGTACGCCGACGCGCGACGCGCTCGATCAGGTGCTCGATCTCTTCAAGCAGAAGCTGCTCGGCTAAGACGCGAGGGGGCGGCCGAAGGGCAGGCCGTCCTGCCACGTCGAAAGGAACGCTTCGGCTCGACCGATCGCGACGAGCCACGCGTTGGGTCCGTCGGCGACGATGTCCAGCATCGACTGGCGGACACGTTCAACGGGGTCGGCCTCCGCCGCAGGATCGAATGCGGCGAGCAGCGGTGCGGCCAGCGCGATGAAGTCGGGGACGTAGAGGATGTCCGCGCGCCGAAACGAGGCATAGGCCTTCGCCGTCACCGGCAGGGGCGAGAGCGGCACGACGACGGGAGCCTTGACCGACGCCGCGGCTTCGTGACCGATCAGGCCTGCTTTCCCGGCGACCAGGAGTGCGTCCGCGGTGGCGTCGACGCCGGTGTCATCGGCGACCGTCGCACCTTTGTCGGACGCGGTCACCGTCGCGGTGTCGGCGACCGGCCCTGACCCGACGATGGCCACCGTTTTCCCTTCCAACGTGCCGAGCGCGGCCTCGGCCGCGGCGATCGCGCCCTGGGCCGTGAGCGCCGGGTCGGGCGGGTCGCTGCCGAGCGCCGCCAGGTCGGCATCGCTCAACCCGGTGGAGGCATTCAAGGTCAGCACGCCACTGGCGACGAGGGGCTTGACCTCCTCGACGACCGCGGCGATCGCCGCGTCGCGACCGTCGGGTTTCGAATTGATGCCTGCAGATGCCCCGCTGATGCGCAGTTCGAAGGTGGCGAACGAGTAGGACACCGACCGCGCAAGCATCTCGGCGGAATCGTGCAGCACCTTGGGGGCGAGGCGGGCCACCCCGGCGAACCGCTCTGCGTTGTCGAGATCGAACAGCAGGAAGCCGTCTGTCGATTCGAGTTGCTGAATGCGCACGGCCGGACACCCTAAACGCTTGGGCTGTCTCTACCCGCCCGTAGAATCGCGGGACCGTGCCCGATCGTGACATCCCCGATTCGTCGGACATCCTCGCCAGTCTGAACCCGGTCCAGCGGGAGGCAGTGACGCATCACGAGGGGCCGCTCCTCGTGATCGCGGGCGCCGGATCGGGCAAGACGCGGGTGCTCACCCATCGCATCGCCCACCTCATCCAGGACCACGGCATCAGCCCGTTCGAGATCCTCGCCATCACCTTCACGAACAAGGCCGCATCCGAGATGAAGCAGCGGGTGGGCGCGTTGGTGGGGCCGGTGGCCGAGAAGATGTGGGTCTCGACGTTCCACTCCGCGTGCGTGCGAATTCTCCGCCGCGACGCGGCGAAGCTGGACTACCCCTCGAGCTTCACGATCTACGACCAAGCCGACGCCGTTCGGCTCACGGGCTATGTGATACGCGATCTGGGGCTCGACCCGAAGAAGTTCCCGCCAAGAGCGGTGCACGCGGCGATCAGCATGGCGAAGAACGACAACGTGCTGGCCGACGCGTTCCGTGACCGAGCGGGCGGCATCTTCGAACGCAAGATCGCCGACGTCTACGTCGAGTACCAGCATCGCTTGCGCAAAGCCGGTGCGATGGATTTCGACGACTTGCTCATGGTGACGGCAACCCTGTTCCGCACGCACCCTGAAGTGCTCGAGCACTACCGCCGACGCTTCAAGCACGTGCTCGTCGACGAGTACCAGGACACCAACATCGTGCAGAACGAGTTGGTGATCCAGCTCGCCGGCAATCACCGCAACGTCTGCATCGTCGGTGACACGGATCAGTCGATCTACCGATTTCGCGGCGCTGACATGCGCAACATCCTCGAGTTCGAAACGGCGTTTCCCGACTGCACCGTGATCGTGCTCGAGCAGAACTACCGTTCGACTCAGACGATCCTCGACGCCGCCAACGCGGTGATTGCCAACAACTTCAGTCGCAAGCCGAAAGAGCTCTGGACCGATTCAGGCGTCGGTCAAGCCATCGTGCGCTACCACGCCGACGACGAGACCGACGAGTCGCAGTGGGTGGCTCACGAGATCAGTCGCCTGCACGATGAAGGTGAGCGCTGGGGCGACGCCGCGGTCTTCTATCGCACCAACGCCATGAGCCGCGTGATCGAAGAGCAGCTCATGCGGTTCGGCATCCCGTACAAAGTCGTCGGCGGCACCAGGTTCTACGACCGGCGCGAAGTGAAGGACGCGCTGGCCTACCTGCGCGCCGTGGTCAATCCGGTCGACGAGGTGAGCGTCAAGCGGGTGCTCAACGTGCCCAAGCGGGGGGTAGGCGACTCGACCGTCGGCAAGCTCGACGCGTGGTCGACGGCCCACGGCGTTGCGTTCATCGAAGCATTGCGTCGCTCGGACGACGTCGGTGTCACCGGGCGGGCGGTCAACGGCATCGCAGAGTTCCTCGACTTGCTCGAGGAACTCGAGGAAGCGATCTCGGGGGGACCGGGCCCGATGCTCGAACTCATCCTCGAACGCACCGGCTACGTCGCGGAGCTCCAAGCCGAACACTCGATCGAGTCGGAAGGTCGACTCGAGAACCTCGCCGAGTTGGTGGGCTCGGCCCGCGATTTCGAGAACGTCAACGAGTTCCTGGAGCAGGTGTCGCTCGTGGCCGACACCGACGACTTGCCGGAGGGCAGCGACGACACGTCGGTGGTGCTCATGACGTTGCACGCCGCGAAGGGGCTCGAGTTCCCGTCGGTGTTCCTCGTTGGGATGGAGGATGGCGTCTTCCCTCATCTGCGTTCGCTCGGTGAGCCGGCCGAGCTCGAAGAGGAGCGTCGCCTCGCCTACGTCGGGATCACCCGGGCTCGCGAGCGGCTGTACCTCACCAACGCATGGAGTCGCATGCTCTACGGCTCCACCCAGTACAACCCGCCCAGTCGATTCCTCGACGAGATACCGATGGAGTTGGTGAACCACGCCGAGGGGTCCCGGGACACGCGCACGCGGCAGAAGAGCACGTCTTACGGATCGGGAGGCTGGACCTCGTCGATGCATCGCAACCGCGACGAGATCGTGGAGCGGGCGATGAATCCTCAGGGGCCCGTGAAGCACGGTGCCGAAGTTCTCGGCTTGCGTGTTGGCGACGACGTCCGGCACGCCAAGTGGGGCGAGGGCGTCATCCTCGACATCGAAGGTCAGGGTGACAAAGCGGAAGCAACCGTTCGATTTCCGGCGTTCGGAGAGAAGCGGCTCCTGTTGAGCTGGGCTCCTTTAGAGAAAGTCTGACGCTTCCCGCCAGAATGGGCGACCGTATGCCTTTCCACGCACTCGACCGCGCCGCGCTCCTCGTGCGCCGTGATCACACTCTCGGCACCATCATGGAGCGATTGGCCAAGGTCAACGGCCGCAAGTCGTTGGTCGAGGAAGCCGGAGGCGGATTGCGCCTGACCTACGCGCAGGCGTCCAAGCGCGTCAACCGCTGGGCCGGCGGCATCGCGGCCGCGACCAATCCCGGCGACCGTGTCGTGATCGCGACTCCCAACGGCTACGAGATGTTGCTGCTGTGCCTGGCGGCGTCGCGCGCGGGTGCAGTCCCCGTGCCCGTCAACGCGCAGATGCGACGCGACGAGGTTCGTCATGTGATCGACGACTCGTCCGCGGCGTTGGTGATCCGCGCGGCCACGGAGGTTGATGGTGCCGAGCCGCTCGCCGCGGCGCACAAGGCGGACACCGACGACGTGGCGGCGCTCTTCTACACGTCGGGCACCACCGGGAAGCCCAAAGGCGTCGAGCTGACTCATCGGTCGCTCGTCGGCCAGGTCGCGGCCGCGGGCAGCATGCCGACCAGCTTGGTCGTCCGCGGCGGCGCGGTCCTGTCGTTGCCGGTCGCGCACATCATGGGATTCGCCGCAATCATCGGACTCGCATGCGCCGGTATCCCCGTGTACTTCCTTCCGAAGTTCCGACCGACCGACGTGCTGGACGCGATCGAAACACGGCACGCGTCGATCTTCATCGGCGTCCCCGCCATGTATCGCATGCTCCTCGAGGCTGGTGCCGAACAGCGCGACCTCTCGTCGGTGCGGGCGTGGGGGTCGGGTGCCGATGCGATGCCGGCCGAGATCGCGGCGAAGTTCAAGGCTCTCGGCGCGACCGCGAGCCTCCCCATCGTCGGCCCGATCGGTGAAGCGCTCTTCTTCGAGGGCTACGGAATGGTGGAGTCGGGTGGCGGTGCGGCCGTGAAGGCGTCGCCGCCGATGCTGAACATCGGGCTGGGCGAGTCGCTTGGTTTTCCGATGCCCGGCTACCGGTTCCGCGTCGTTGACGATGAGGGCAATGATGTCGGCACGGGCCAGGTCGGCGCGCTGCTGCTCAAGGGCCCTGGCGTGACCAAGGGCTACTGGGGCGACTCGGTTGCGACCGACGCCGCGATCACGAGTGACGGTTGGCTGCGCACCGGCGATCTTGCTCGCAAAGGAGTGCTCGGCACGGTGGTGTTCGCCGGCCGCCAGAAGGACGTGATCAAACATGGCGGGTATTCGGTGTACGCGCTCGAGGTCGAGCGCGTGCTCGAGGAACATCCTGACGTACTCGAAGCCGCGGTCTTGGGTCTGCACGACGAGCGCAAAGGCGAGATCCCGGTGGCGGCCGTGCGTCTCGCTCCCGGCGCGAAACTCGATGCCGACGCGTTGATCAAGTGGGCGGCCGAGCGGCTGTCCGACTACAAGGCCCCGCAGCAGATCGTCGCCGTGGACGACCTCCCGCGCACCGGCACCAACAAGGTCCAACGCGGCGAACTCGTCTCCCTGTTCACAACCGACTGACGCAAATCCCACTCAGACATACACAGAACTGTGTATGTCTGAGTGGGATTTCAGCTACGAGGATGACGTCGTCGGGGTGTCTGGGTTGAGGTCGACGATGACGTGGTCGTTCTCGACCTTCACCGGATAGTGGTGCATGTCGCCCCCATCCTTCGGGATGCGACGCCCGTTGCAATCGGTGAAGTCCTGGGACTCTCGGTGCCACGTGAGGACACAGTTGCCGGTGGCGGCGTCAAAGGCCGTCCAGCCTCTGTCCGGGTTGTCGCCGAGGTGCTGTACGAAAATCGGACGTTGGAACTTCACCGGATCCTGGAAGAGCAGCGGCGTCTGATCGCGAGTGACGGCTTCTGCCAGGTTCTTCGCCGGCCCCACATCGAATGCCGCATGGGACGATGAGGAGCGCACTTTGTCGCCGCCACCGAGGTTGTTGACGAAGAGCACCAGCACGATCATCACCGTGCCGACGACGACACCCACGATCCCGACGAACGTGGCGCGGCGCGGATCTGATCTGGCGACAGGCATCCCCTTAGGATGCCTGCCGTGCAGCGGCCCTATCGAGTCGTCGTGGCCAAGCCAGGCCTCGATGGCCACGATCGCGGCGTGAAGGTCATCGCTCGAGCCCTGCGCGACGCCGGCTTCGAGGTGATCTACACGGGACTGTTCCAGACGCCTGAACAGGTGGCCGAGGCGGCGCTGCAGGAGGACGCCGACGCCGTCGGTCTCTCGGTGCTGTCCGGCGCGCACCTCACGCTTTTCCCGCGCGTCGTCGACGAGCTGCGCAAGCGCGGTCTCGATGATGTCCTCGTCTTTGGCGGCGGCATCATTCCCGAGGCCGACATCGTCACGCTGAAGAAGAAGGGCGTGGCCGAGATCTTCACCCCGGGGGCCTCGATGGTCTCCATCACCGATTGGCTCGAACATGCCTTGGAGGCAGCGAACTAGATGGATCTGTACGAGTACCAGGGCAAGCAGTTCTTCGCCCAGTACGGCATCCCGGTCTCACCGGGCGCGGCAGTGGCCGACGTGGAGGATGCGGTGGCCGCGGCCGACCGCATCGGCTACCCGGTCGTCGTGAAAGCCCAGGTGCAAGTAGGCGGACGCGGGAAGGCCGGAGGCATCAAGCTCGCCAACGGCCCCGACGAGTGTCGCGAGCACGCGTCGAACATCCTCGGCATGGACATCAAGGGGCACACCGTTGATGTCATCTGGATCGAAAGGGCGTCCGACATCGCTGAGGAGTACTACGCCTCGTTCACGCTCGACCGCGCCGCCAAGAAGCACCTCGGCATGCTGTCGGCGCAGGGCGGAGTCGAGATCGAGGCGGTGGCCGAGAAGGACCCCGACGCCATCGCCAAGATCTGGATCGATCCGGTGGACGGTCTCGACGAGACGACCGCTCGGCAGTGGGTCGAATCGGCCAAGCTCAACCCGAAGGCCAACGACGGCACTGTCGACATTCTCATGAAGCTGTACCGCGCCTACGTCGACGGCGACGCCGATCTCGTCGAGATCAACCCGCTCATCCTCAAGCCGACGGGCGAGGTGCACGCGCTCGATGCCAAGGTCACGCTCGATGGCAACGCCATCTTCCGCCATCCCGACTACGAGCAGTACGACGCTACGCAAGTGCGCGACGAGCGCGAGCGCGCCGCGCACGAGAAGGGCCTGCAGTACGTCGGCCTCGACGGATTCGTCGGCGTGATCGCCAACGGCGCTGGGCTCGCCATGAGCACGGTGGACATCGTCAATCAAGTCGGAGGCAAGCCGGCGAACTTCCTCGACATCGGCGGTGGTGCCAACGCCGAGGTGATGTCCGGCGCGCTCGAGGTGATCAACAACGATCCCAACGTGCGGTCGATCCTCATCAACATCTTCGGCGGCATCACCAAAGGCGAGGAGGTGGCGAACGGCATCGTCACCGCACTCGGCCGCGTCAAGATCGATTCGCCGATCGTCATCCGCCTCGATGGCACCAATGCGGACGAGGGACGCGAGATCCTGAAAGCCCATCTGTCCGACACGCTGCAGATGCAGCCGACAATGCTCGAGGCTGCGAAGCGCGCCGTCGAGCTCGCGGGGGCCTGAACGCAATGCCCATCTTCGTCGACGAAAACACTCGGGTCGTCTACCAAGGCCTCACGGGATCCCAGGGCCGCTTCTACGGGTTGCTGAACAGGGCGTACGGCACGCAGGTCGTCGCCGGCACGAACCCCAAGAAGGCGGGCACCGACATCGAGGGCATTCCGGTGTTCGCGTCGGTCGCCGAAGCGGTGAAGGAGACCGGCGCAAACGCGTCGTGCATCTTCATCCCGGCTCCCGGCGTGAGAGAAGCGGTGCTCGACGCGGCCGAAGGTGGCGTCGACTTCATCGTGTGCATCACCGAAGGTGTGCCCGCGCAGGACGAGGCGTGGTTCTACAACAAGCTCAAGCGCGACTTCCCCGACGTGCAACTGCTCGGCCCGAACTGTCCGGGCATCATCAGCCCCGGAAAGTGCAACATCGGCATCACGGCGGGCCATATCGCACTCGAGCCTCAACCCGGAAAGCCCGCGGTCGGCATCGTCAGTCGGTCAGGCACGCTCACATATCAAGCGCTGTATGAGTTGAAGCTGAAGAACATCGGCGTCACGACCTGCGTCGGCATCGGCGGCGATCCGGTGCCCGGCACCACGTTCATCGATTGTCTCGAGCGCTTCGAGGCCGACCCCGACACCAAGGCCGTGATGATGATCGGCGAGATCGGCGGCTCAGGCGAAGAGGAGGCGGCCGCGTTCATCAAGGACAAGATGAGCAAACCGGTAGCCGCATACATCGCGGGCGTGACCGCGCCGCCCGGCAAGAAGATGGGCCACGCCGGCGCCATCGTGTCGGGCGGTAAGGGCACGGCCGCGGCCAAGATGGACGCGTTGCGGGACGCCGGTGCCAAGGTGGGCCAGAACCCCACAGAGTGTGGGGAACTCATGGCCGCCATCGTCGCGTCGCTCTGAGCGGTCACAATCGCGGGGTGCGCCGCGCCCTCGCCACTCTCGTCGTCGGTCTTCTCGGGCTCGGCGCATGCAGCTCCGATTCGCCTCGGGCCTCGAGCGCGTCGAGCGACGCACCAACCTCGACCAGCGCAGCGACGGCGAACACGGCGAACACCACGAGCACCACGTCACCGAAGCTGATCTGGCCTGCCGTCAACACCACCGGACCGGGCGTGGTCGTGTCGGCTCACGGAGTCGTGCTTCCGATCGTCGGTGATGGAGTCGTCGACACGCCATGCAGCAACCAGGCCCCCGCGGTCGGCGACCCTGTGCTCGGTGCGAACGTGGTGCTCGATCCCGGTCACGGCGGCAACGAGCCCGGAGCAGTCGGCCCCTCCGGTCTGGTGGAGAAGGACGTCAACTTCGACGTGGCGCTGGAGGTCAAGCAACTGCTCGAAAGCGAAGGGGCGACGGTCGTTCTCACTCGCACGGCGGATTACAACACGACGATCAAGACCCGCGCCGAGATCGCGCTTGCGCTGCATCCGCAGGTGTTCCTGTCGATCCACCACAACGCGGAGCCCGACGGGCCCTCGAGCGTGCCCGGCACCGAGAGCTACTACCAGATCGCCAATCCTGATTCGAAGCGTCTCGCGGGGCTGCTGTGGGAAGAGATCACAGCCGCGTTCACGCCGTTCCAGATCGCATGGATGGCGGACACCGACCACGGCGCGAAGTACCGCCCGAGCTCAACGGGCAACGACTACTACGGCATTCTGCGGCGCGCGGCCGGAACCGTCACGGTGCTCTCGGAGGCCGCCTTCATCTCCAACCCTCCGGAAGAGCAACTCCTCGCGGATCCAGTGTTCCGGCACGCGGAGGCGCAAGCGATCACGAAGGCGCTCACGCGTTTCCTCGCCACGCCCGATCCCGGGTCGGGGTTCGTGACGCCTTATACGAGAACGGAGCCCGCGGGCGGTGGCGGCGGTCCAGAGGGCTGTACTGACCCGACGTTGTAGAAGCGAGACAGCACCGGCTCCGTCTCGGGCGGTTCCTGGAACTGCGCGGCAATCCAGTGCGCCAGCAGGATTGCTCCACCGCCCACGACGATCTCTGCGAGTCCGAAAGCCGTCGGCGTGTCGAAGGGGTCGGCCACGACGATGGTGATGCCAGCAAACACGAGGATGGCGCCGATCCAGTTCGTGGCACGCCGTCCTTCCGTGGCCCCGAGGTACACGAGCACGAAACCGGCGATCGTGAAGGCGACCCCGATCCCGATTTGTTGGAGGTCATCGCCGAGCGCGGCGATTCCGACGATCAACGTCAGTACTCCTGCAAAGGTGAACGGCGTCGCGATGCCCCGTTGCTCCCGTCGGTCGAGCGCCCGGGCCACGACGAGGTAGATCGCGGCGAATCCGATCGTGTACAGGCCGACCGCGGTCGCACTTGGAGACGCCCGTACTCCGAATGAAGACGACGACGACGAACCGTCGAACGTGCCAACGCTCGCGACTCCAGCGATGGCAGAGAACAACCCGGTCGGAAACAAGAAGACGTGCTCGGTGACCTCGAGAAACCACAACCACAATCCGATCAGCGCGGCGCCGAGGTACACGTTGTGGCCGCGCCCCGGACTCACGAGGTAGGCCGCGCCCCAACCAACGCACGACAGCAGCAGGATCGTGTTGAACGATGTCGGCGAGGTCTTCGAGAAGGTGAGGAAGACCAGGAAGGGTGGCAGGGCCGCGGCGGATGCGGCCACGCCGGCGGCTGCCAGCGGACCGTGCCGGTACTGCGCCGTGAGTGTCACGCCGGCCACGATCACCACGAATGTGATCAACAGTCCCGGGTACTGGCTGCCGCTGCCGCCGCCGGTGTCCACGAGTTGGTCACCGCCGAGCGCGATGGCTCCGACGACGATCATGGCTGCGCCGGCACCGGCGACACTCACGCCGAAGCGCGGCTCGGGTCGTCGGGCCGCGCGGGGTCGGAGTCGATCGAGGAGGCTTGGCTTTTCCACCGCCGGCGGCGGTGCCGCGGGCGGCGGAGGTGGCGTCAGCGGATTGCGATCTGCCCTCAGCGGTCGTTCCGGAGGTGGAGGCGGGGCGATGAAGTCGGGGATGTCGTCGGGCATTCCTGAGCGTAGATCTCGCAGTTTGTGTGAAAACGCGATGAAGGCCCGCCGGTCAGCGGGCCTTCATCGTCGAGGAAGGAAAGATCAGAAAGCGGTGGGAGGCGTGCTGCCGCCAGCCGTACCGCCGGCGCGCTCTTCCTGGAACTTCAGGAACGCGCCGCCCGCCATCGCCGCAGCGGCGAGGAACGAGAGGAACAGGCCGAACGAACGGGAGACGTCGACGCTGCAGCCGAAGCCGGTGCCGCCGCCACTCTCGCCGATGATGAGCTTGATCAGGATGAGCGCCGCGGCGATACCGCCGGCACCCAGGAGAGCTTGGCCCCACGTGATCGGCAGGTCCGGGAGGCTGGTGTCGGGCGAGAACGCGCGGATGGCGACGTAGGCGAGCATCGCCAGGCCCAAGATCACAGGGATCCCGCACCAGAAGAAGCCGACGTCCCAGCCGTTGCCGGTGGCGCTGCCTCCAAAGCTCACGCCCGCGCAGCTCACGCTCACTTTGAACCACGGCAGGAACGATCCGATGAACAGGACGATGGCGCCGCCGCCGATCAGCCAGTCACTTGTCTTCAGCTTGCTGAAGTCCACCTACACAGCCTCCTCTTGAGGGGTCGTCGCCCCTTCGAGCGCCGCTCACCGTAACGCACAACCGATGCATGGGCGCGGGATAGCGTGCCCCCGTGAGGATCGGGGTGCTCGCGTCCGGCAGCGGGACGAACCTCGCCGCCATCCTGGGTGAGGGAATCCCCATCGAGGTGGTGGTCGTCGATCGACTGTGCGGAGCCACGGAGGTGGCCGAATCCCACGGAGTCGCGACGGCACTGGTCGAACGGTCCAGCTACGGCAAGGACTTCGACCGAGTCGCGTACACGAACGACGTCATCGACGTGTTGGATTCCCACGGTGTCGAACTGGTCGTGATGGCGGGCTTCGGCACGATCTTCGAGAAGCCGATGTTCGACGCGTACGAGGGCCGAATCATCAACACCCATCCTGCGCTGCTGCCCGCGTTTCCCGGTTGGCACGCGGTGCGCGATGCGCTGGCTGCGGGTGTGAAGGTCACCGGCGTCACCGTGCACATCGCCACCCTCGAGGTCGACGCCGGGCCGATCCTCGCCCAGGAGTCCGTGCCCGTGCTCCCGGGCGACGACGAGGAGACGCTGCACGAGCGGATAAAGGATGTGGAGCGACGGCTGTACCCCGCGACGATCAAGGCGATCGTTGAAAGGGGGTCAGTGCAATGAGAGCGCTCATTTCGGTCTACGACAAGACGGGTGTCGTGGAGTTCGCGCGAGGTCTTTCGGAGCTCGGATGGGAGCTGGTGTCCAGCGGGGGCACATCAGCGGCCCTTCGTGAGGCGGGACTCGAGGTGCTCACGGTCGAGAGCGTGACGGGCTCACCCGAGATGCTGAGTGATCGCGTGAAGACGCTGCACCCCAAGATCCACGGCGGACTCCTGGCCGATCGCGACGACCCCTCGCATCTCGCCGATGTCGAGCGCTACGGCATCGAGTTGATCGATCTCGTCGTGTCGAACCTGTATCCGTTCTCGTCGGATCCGTCGATCCAGCTGATCGACATCGGCGGGCCGGCGATGGTCCGGGCGGCAGCCAAGAACCACGCGCATGTCGGCGTCGTCACCGACCCGTTCGACTACGACGCGGTGCTCGACGAGCTGCGCGCCGACGGCGCGCTGAGCATCGAAACGAAGCGTTCTCTCGCCCGCAAGGCCTTCGCCCACACCGCGGCGTACGACAGTGCCATCGTCGACTGGTTCGACGGCGACGAGCTGTTGCCGCCCACATATCACCCGACGTACGAGCGGGTTCCGCTCGAGCTTCGATACGGCGAGAACCCGCACCAACGCGCCGCGCTGTACC
>JBEEGD010000148.1:0-3499 GCA_041166685.1 Acidimicrobiaceae bacterium
CGCCACCCCCAGCGCCACCGTCCACCATCGTTGTCTCACGAGTTCAGCATCCGCCCGCTATGGGGTCGGGCGCTATTGGTCGATGGTGCTACGACCACCCGTGCGAACGAAAGAGGACGCAGGATCAGTTGCCGCCGCTGCCCGACTTGCCGCGGCCGCTGGAGTCGCCGCCATGGTCGTCGCCGACATCGTGAGCGGCGCCATCGTCGCTGCTGCTGCTGGTGCTGGACGAGCTCGCCTGGCTGGACTGATCGCCGTCGTCGTCATCGACGCCGGGGGCGTCATTGGCGTCGTGGCCGGCGGGGTCATCGGCGCCGGGGACTTCGTTGGCGTCGTGGCCCGCCGGATCATCGGCGCCCGGGACGTCGGTGGCGCTGCTCGACGACGTGTTCGCCGAACTCGAAGAGTCCGTGCTCATCGCGTCGGTGTTGCTCGAGGAACTGTCCGACGATGAGGTGCTGTCGCTGCTGGCGACGTCGTTGACGTCATGGTTGGCCGAGTCATCGGCACCGGGAACATGGTTGGGGCTGCTCGACGAACTGTTCGTCGCCGCGGGCTGCGGCGCAGAGCTCGCACCCATCGAACTCGCGGCGGCGTAGGCGGCACCGCCCAACAACGGGACCGAGATGGCGCTGACAGCAAGGACTGCGAAACGTTTGTGCATGACAGAACTCCTTCAAGTGGGCGTATCCGTAGTGTCGAACACACCCGGTCGAGTCCAGTAGTGGACGATGGTGCTAGGACCCGCCTCGGGGCAGAAGTGCGGTTCCGATCCTCGCCTGGCTCTGATGTGCTGTCCCAGGCACCCGGATTCACACTGGCAGGTCGCAGTCCACTGATGAACGTTGCCATCGACGACATCGCCCCACCGGCTGGGTTCGATATCAAACGGGTCGAGACTGAGAACTGGGACGATCACGTCCAAGCGCTCGCCGCAGGCTTCGGAATGCCCATCGAACTCACCGGCCGACTCTTCGGTGCTGCGCTGGCCGAGGCCGCGGAGTACGCCGCATTCAACGCGTATGTCGACGGTGAGGTTGCCTCGACGGCAGCGCTGATCGTGAGCGATGCCGTGGCCGGGATCTACAACGTCGCGACACCCGACGTCTTCCGCCGGCGCGGTCTCGGCGAAGCCACGACGCGAGCCGCAGTCGCCGAGGGCCAACGCCGAGGCTGTGTGATGAGCACGCTGCAAGCCTCGGACATGGGCTATCTCATCTACGAACGGATGGGCTTCCGGACCGCGGCCACGTGGACAAGTCTGACCAGTACTTGGCCCGGCTCCTCTCGGCGCGGCGACGGCAAGACCCCAGCACCACCGTCGTATTCCGACCGCTAACGCCACCTCCCGGTCGATCATCCGAGCGGATGCGCGCCCTCCAGTCGCACGATCATCCGCTCCTCGGTGTGATCCTCGTGCTCGACGCTCGCGACAAGAGCGACACCGGCTCTTCGGCCCGAGGGAGTGTCGAAGGAGACGGGAACCTCGTGACCCTTCTTGTTCGGAACGCCGTACGCCTCGTACATCCCGACGACCGTCACCGACCAGGAGTCGTCATCGAGTTCGAGCACGCATCGCTCGAACGGCGTCGGAATCCCATCGAGGGTCAACTGACTGATCGGAATCTCGGTGGCCACAACACATCGTCGCGCCGTACCAGCGACATCCGGAAGCCCTCGTTGGGGGCCCAGCGGTAGGTTCCGACTGTGACGGTGCGAACGGCCGGACGGTCGACGCAATATGCCGGACGGCGATCGTGGCGACGGGTACTCGCGAGCACGGTCGTCGGCCCGCGGTCCACGGATCCGCCGAAGCGCCGTCCGAGCGACCTGGCCGCGCTCGTGGTGTGCGCGTTCTTTTTGGCAGTGACCGCTGCCCGAAGTGATGCTCCGAGTGAACTCGAGCTGCAACTGGCGGTCTTCCTCAACCGGTTCCCCGAGGGCCTGTCCGGTGTGCTCACCGCGGTACTGGGTCTCGGGGCGCTCTGGCTCGTCGCGCTGGCCGCGGGGCTGGGCTTTCTCACCCGCCGTCGGCGCCTGTCGGTCGAGCTGGCGCTTACTGGTGTGGGCACGTGGATCATCGGCCGGGGACTCGTGGGAGCGCTGGGTCGGCGCCGTCCGCCCGCGGGGATCCGGTTGCACGCCGGCGGCTTGCAGCAGTACCCAAGCGTGCGCGTCGCTCTGGCAATCGCGGTGGTGGCGGCCGCGGCGCCGTATCTCACACGTGGGGCCCGCTGGTTGGGCTGGACGTTCGTCGCGATCGCGAGTCTCGCTGCCGCGGCGCGCGGCACCGGGCTGCCGAACGACATCGTCGGTGGCCTCGCTCTAGGAGGCGCGGCGGCCGCGTTGGTGCACCTGATCTTCGGGTCGCCAGGCGGGCGACCGAGCCTCGAGGAGATCGAGGACGCGCTCGAAGAGCTCAGCATCGCGACCACTGACCTTCGGTTCGCATCCGGTCATGGGGCCGGGAGCACGACCCTGCTCGCCCGTGATGCCGACGGCCGCGCGTTGTTCATTCGCGGCTATGGCCGGGACGAACGCGATGCGCAGTTGTTGTCGAAGCTGTGGCGGTTCGTGTGGTACGAGGACTCGGGGCCGACCTTGTATCTGACGCGGCTGCAACAGGTCGAGCACGAGGCCTACGCGATGCTGCTCGCCCGGGAAGCGGGTGTCCCTGCCCCTGAGGTTGTGGCGGCGGCGGCGGCCGGACCAGGTACGGCCGTGCTCGTTGAACGTCGACCCGAAGGTGTGCCCCTGGCCGAGGCGACTGGCGAGCTGACCGATGATCTGCTCGACAAGGTGTGGGCCGTGGTGGTTGCGCTGCGACGCGCTCGGATCGCGCACGGCGGGCTGGATCTGACCGCTCTGCTCGCGGGTCGCGACGGCACGGTGGTCGTCACCGACTTCACGCGGGCGACGACGATGGCTACGGAAGCGCAGCTCGACGCCGACGCCGCCCGGCTGCTCGCCGCTACCGGCGCGAGTGTGGGCCCGGATCGCGCGGTTGCCGCGGCGCAGCGCGCGTTGGGGGTCGACACGCTCGTCGAGGTGCTCGCGTACTTGCAGTCGCCTGTACTTACCGACCATTCGCGGTCGGCGCTGCATCAGCGAGGCGTGCGCCTCTCCGAGCTGCGTACGGTGGCGGCCGCCGCCGCTGGAAGTCCGGTACCGGCCACCGCGCAACTCGAGCGGGTGCAGCCTCGCAGCATTGCCCTGGCTGTGGTGACTTTTTTCGGCATCTACGTCCTGTTCGGCCAACTCGGCAACTACTCGTCCATCAGTGCCCAGCTACGCACTGCGGAATGGGGCTGGATCGTCGTCGCGGTTGTCTTCGTTGCCGCCACGAACATCGGCTACGCGTTGTCGTACGTCGGGGCCACCACTGCGCACCTCCCGTTCGGTCGCACCGTTGTGCTCCAAGCGGCCGGCTCGTTCACCAATGTCGTCACCCCCAACGCGATCGGCACCGCCGCCATCAACACCCGCTTTCTTCAGGCGC
>JBEEGD010000149.1:0-2926 GCA_041166685.1 Acidimicrobiaceae bacterium
CCTGAGGTGTCGCCGGACGTGTCGGTCGCGTTCGGGTCCGTGGACGTGTCGCCGGACGTGTCGGTGGTGTCGCCCGAGGTGTCGGTCGCGTTCGGGTCCGTGGACGTGTCGCCGGAGGTGTCGGTGAGACCGGTGCAGTCGGTGACGGTCGCGGTGTCGCCGCTGGTGTCGGTCGTATCTCCGCTGGTGTCGGTCGTGTCGCCCGAGGTGTCGGTCGTGTCCGCGTTGGGATCCGCGGCCTGGCGGATCGAGGTGCGGGCCAGCGATGTCGCCGGGATCGCGGACAGGCCCGCGACGGCGGCGAGAACGGCAAGCATGGTGAGCAGTCGGCGCAATGACATGGCCGCCTTTACATCGGCGCCCGATGTGCAGACCTTGAGCGTGTATAGGCTCATCCGGCCATGAAGGCGATCGTCACCGGCGGAGCCGGCTTCATCGGGTCGAATCTGGTCGACGCCCTGCTCGACCGCGGCGATCAGGTCGCTGTCATCGACGACTTCTCCTCGGGCCGCGAGGCCAACCTCGAGGCCGCGGTCGGCCGCGGCGCCGCCGTCCATCGTGCCGACATCTGCGACGCCGCGAAGATGCGCGAGCTCCTCGACGCCGAGCGCCCCGACGTCGTCTACCACCTCGCCGCCCAGGTCGACGTCCGCGTCTCGGTCAGCGATCCCGCGCTCGACGCGCTGGTCAACGTCGGCGGCACGATCAACCTGCTCGAGGCCGCCCGCGCCGCCGGCGCGCGGCGCTTCGTCTTCGCGTCCACCGGCGGGGCGATCTACGGCGAGACCGACATCGTGCCCACGCCCGAGACCGTCGGCCCCGAGCCCATGGCGCCCTACGGCACGAGCAAGTTCTGCGCCGAGCAGTACCTGGGTCTCTACACGCGCCTCTTCGGCCTCTCGAGCGTGGCGATGCGCTTCGGCAACGTCTACGGCCCGCGCCAGGACCCCCACGGCGAGGCCGGCGTGATCGCCATCTTCTGCGGCCGCCTGCGTGCCGGCGAGCGCCCGAAGATCTTCGGCACCGGCGAGCAGACCCGCGACTACATCTACGTCGGCGACGTCGTGAGCGGGCTCATCGAGGCCGGCGACAGCGACGTCAGCGGCGCAGTCAACCTCGGCACCGAGGAGGAGACCTCGGTCCTGCGCATCGTCGAGCTGCTAACGCAGTACTCGGCCAACGGCTCCTTCGAGCCCAAGTTCGCCGAGTCCCGCCTCGGCGAGATCGACCGCTCCTGCCTCGCCGTCACCCACGCGCGCGATGTTCTCGGCTGGGCGTCGAAGGTACGCATCGAGGAGGGCCTGCGGCTGACCTACGAGTCGGCCGCGGGCTGAGCTACATCCCGCGGCGGCTGAGCACGTAGGGCACGGTGCGCAGCAGTAGTTTGATGTCGGCCCACAGGGTCCAGCCGGCGACGTAGAGGTAGTCGATCTTGACCATCTCCGCGAGCGGGACGCGGGCCGATCCGAGGATCTGCCACTGACCGGTCATGCCCGGCGTCAGGTTCAGCCGCTGGCGGTCCAGCCCGGTGATCTTGGCGTCCTCTTCGACGACGAGCGGACGGGGTCCGACGATGCTCATGTCCCCGAGCAGGACGTTGACGAGCTGTGGCAGCTCGTCGAGCGACAGGCGCCGGAGCACACGGCCGACACGCGTGACGCGGGGATCGTCCTGGATCTTGAACAGGCCGACCGCCTCGTTGAGCGAAGCCAGCTCGGAGCGCTTCTCGTGGGCTCCGACTTCCATGGTCCGGAACTTCAGGATGTCGAAGTGACTTCCGCCGCGCCCCACACGCGTCTGGCGGTAGAGCACAGGGCCTCGCGAGCCGATCTTGACGGCAAGCGCGATCAGCGCGATCAGCGGCGCGGCCGCCACCAGCAGGAGGCTCGCACACGCCAGATCGAAGCCTCGCTTGAGGAACCTCGAGGATCGGCTCAGACGCGTTCCGCGCACACCGAGCAAGACTGTGCCGCCGACATTGTCGAACTGCACCTGGGAGCCGATGACCTCCATGAGCCGGGGCGCCACGCTGATGCGCAGGCCGATGGCCTTCGCCGAGCGGATCAGGTCGAGCATGACCTGGCGGTTCTCGTGATCCGAGATGAGGATGATGCGGTGAATGTCGAGGTCGCCGACGAGTGCCTTCAGCTCGTCGGGGTTGCAGCCGTCGAGCGAAGCGATGTCGGCCATGGCCGCCACCCGCGTTCGTGCGTTGTCCCGGTCGAGTGTCGCGGCGAGCTCGTTCGCGCTTGCCACCGGGCCGACCACCATGCACCGCTCCCGCGACGAGAGGGTGGCCGCGAGATACCGGGCGGCCAGGCGCGCGGCGGCCACCACCGCGACGAATGTCACCCACAGGACAACGGAGCCGCCGCGGCCGAGATCATTGCCGCCGAAGGGGCCGCCGATCAGCCAGGCGATGAACGCGAACAGCGTTGCCAGATGCAGAAGCTGGGGGAGTTCGTCGAGCGTGGACCGATGAACCAGCGACTCATCGCGGTCGTAGAGACCGATCGCCTTGGCGGCGAACACCACCATGGGCACCACGACCAGTGCGGCGCCGGGAACGCCATGTCCGACGGTCACGCTTGCGGCGACCAGTGCGATCAGCGACGCGAAGACGTCGGCAACGGCCAGGCTGCGCCGGCCGAGGCGTTCGCGAGCCGCGACAGCATCGAGCGGAGACCGGCGCGTGGGCTCGCGAAGCGGCGACCAATCCGCGACGGCCTCGCGGCCGACGGTGATGGGAATAGCAACGGTGTGGGCTTCCATGCCAACTCCTGGTCAGACGGTGGGATGAGTGGCGATGAGACGGTCGCCGCTATTGGGAACGCATCCCAGTTTCATTTCTTGCGGGTAACTCGTACGCACCCGAATCAGTGTCAGCAAACAGACATTCCGGCCGGTTCCGGCGCGCGGCGGACAT
>JBEEGD010000150.1:0-6052 GCA_041166685.1 Acidimicrobiaceae bacterium
CACGGAGTAGAACTCGCTGATCCGGGCCGAGCCGATCCGGCCAGGTTGCCGCGGTCCGGGCACGTTGGATAAGGAGAGGTTGTAGAGCCGGTTCCTGTCACGATTCGCCAACCACCGGTATGCGCCAGGAGCGACCGGCGGCGGTAGGTAGTTGATCCACCGGCCCAGCAGGTCTGGGCCTAGCGCGGCGTTGGTCTCCTTGGCGTGACGGGCGGCTGAGGACGCGAGTCGCACTCGCTGCACCGGATCGTCGATATGCACCGGCAGCGCGACGAACAGACCACCCAGGGCATTCCCGCTGATCCGGTCGGGCGATGGGTCAGTGTTGACGGCCACGGTGGCGATGAGTGGTTGATCGGGCTGGCCGTCATCGCGGGTCAGGAGCTCGCGTAGGGCAGCTGAGACGATGGTCAGCACTAGGTCGTTGATCGTCACCTCGAAGTGCTTGCTCGTCTGCTTGAATTCAGCCAGTGACATGGATGCGCTGGCGAACCGGCGCCCGGGGTCGACGACGTGGTTGAGGAACGTTCGTGGTGGTGTCTGCCGATGGAATGCCGGATGGTGCACTCGCGCTCGTGAGCGCCGTCGGAGGTTGCGCACACCTGACACCGTGTCGCCGACCACCTTCGGTAGCTGCTTGAGCTGCGCGACGTGATCACGGCCAGCTACTCGCAGGAGCTCCGCGGACGTCGGCCGTGTACAGGTGCTCGTCGCCTCCCTCTCCGGCTTCCACGTGCTGTCGACCGCGCAGTTGAGGAGGTTCGCCGCGGCGACGCCATCTGCAAGCGCGTGATGGACCTTGGTGACGACTGCGATGCGGTTGTCGGCCATTCCCTCGACGAAGTACATCTCCCAGAGCGGTCGCGAGTGGTCCAGTGCGGCTGTCGCGAGCTCGCCGATCACGTCGTCAAGCTCTCGCCGTCTACCCGGATGGGGCACTGTCACACGGCGTACGTGGTAGTCAATGTCAACGTCGGAGTTCTCCACCCACATCGGGTGGTGGACCTTGAACGGGATGTCGACCAACTGGTAGCGCAGCGGATCCAGCGCCGGTAGCCGATTCATCACGATGCGCCGGAACACCTCGAAGGTGAACTTGTCGCCGACGGTGGAGGCGTCGACGAGCGCGATCTTCATCGT
The DNA here is from genome assembly GCA_041166685.1 of Acidimicrobiaceae bacterium. Classification (GTDB taxonomy): domain Bacteria; phylum Actinomycetota; class Acidimicrobiia; order Acidimicrobiales; family JACDCH01; genus DASUCS01. Next base: position 1,141 of record JBEEGD010000150.1, read on the forward strand.
GTGGGTGGGAACGTTCGGTGTATCGCTGTAGATGAAGCTTGCGTCCCACCCGCCGAGTCGCTTCACGGTGGCGAGATCACAGGGCTAGTGCATGGGCAGGTCACGAGGTGGCTCCGATGGTCGGCAGCTCGCGCTTGAGGACCTTGCCGGTCGTGGTTCGCGGCAACTCCTCGAGGACTGTGATGCTGCGCGGCACCTTGTAGCGGGCGAGGTCCTCGCGTACGTGCGCCTTGAGGTCGTCCTCGGTTGCGGTGGCTCCGGGCGCCAGGGTGACGAATGCGGCCAGCCGCTGGCCGTACGCCTCGTCCAGCACTCCGACCACGGCGGCGTCGCGCACCGCGGGGTGGGCCGCGAGCGAGATCTCAACCTCGCGTGGGTAAACGTTCTCGCCGCCCGAGACGATCATCTCGTCGTCCCGGCCCTCGACGAACAGGCGGCCCTCGGCGTCGAGGCGGCCGACGTCGCCGGTGGCCATGAAGCCCTGGTGGAAGTCCTTGGTCCCGCCGTCGCTGTAGCCCTCGAACTGGGTGTCGTTGCGGACGAAGATGCGGCCGACTTCGTCGGTGGGGACCGGGAGCTCATCCGGCCCGAGCACGACGACCTCACACCCAGGCACGGCGCGCCCAGCCGTGGTGGGAGCTGCTCGTAGGTCGGCTGGTGCGGCGATGGTGATCATGCCCGCCTCGGTGGCGTTGTAGTGGTTGTAGACGACGTCGCCGTACTGGTCCATGAACCGCAGGAGCGCTGTGGGGTTCATAGCCGACCCGCTCGCCGTGACCAGGCTTAGTGAAGACAGGTCGTAGCGGTCGCGCACGGGTTGGGGCAGCGAGACGATCCTTTCGAGCATGACGGGCACGACCGCGAGTGCTGTCGCACGGTGCTGGGCGACCATCTGCAGCGTCGCCTCGGCGTCGAAGAAGCGCCGCATGACGACTGTGCTCGTCATCGTGCTGCTGATGATGAGGATCCCGAAGCCCCATGCGTGGAACATTGGCGCAGCGCAGACCGTGACGCCGCCGGACCGCCAGGGCACGCTCTCGAGCAGTGCGGTCAGGTCGGTGACGCTGCCGCCGCTCTTGCGCCGGGCGCCCTTCGGCGTTCCCGTCGTTCCGGATGTGAGCAACAGGACGCGGCCCTGCTTGGTTGGTGACGGCGGGGACTCCCCGAGGTGCTCGGCGATCAGTCCTTCGACGGTCGGGTGGCTCAGCTCGCCGTCCTGCCACGCCACGACGATCTCGGGCGAGGTCGTGAGGTGCTCTGTGAGTGGGAGAAACTCCTCGTACAGGATGAGCACGTCGGCGACCTCACGCTCGAGCACGCCGGACAGCTGCGGACCCGAGAAGCCGGTGTTGAGAAGGAGCAGATCAGCGCCGACCTTGCCGGCGGCGACGAGGCCTTCGACGAAACCGCGGTGGTTGCGACAGAGCAGGGCGACTCTTGCAGGCGCTCCGTCTGGCCGGGTGACCAGGGCCATCGCGAGTGCATCTGCCCGGGCGTCCACCTGCGCCCAGGTCAGGGCGCCCCGCTCGTCGATGAGGCCGATCGCGTGTGGAGCCCGCCGAGCGGCCATGACCAGCCCGCTGGTCGTCGAGAGGCCCTGGCTCTTCACGGCCATTCCCATGCGGACGTACTTGTCCGGGCGCAGGGGTGCCAGGAAGCCTGAACGCACGAGTGTGCGCAGCGTGTTCAACTGCTCGGAACGGGAAGGCACGGTCAGACTCCTTCGGAAGCTGCGGCGATGTGGTCTCGACGGGCGCGGTGCTCTCCGAGGACGACCCCCAGGAAGCCACCGATGGCCTCACAGACGTCCTTTGTGCGCCGGGAAGCGATGAAGTCGAAGGCGTGCTGTGCACCGGGAAGCTCGGCGTAGGCGACCGCCTGACGGCTGTGCGTGCGTAGCTTGAGTGCGAATGCCCGCGCCTGCTCGACGGGGATGAGCGAGTCGCGGTCCCCGTGGACGATCAGGAACGGTGCCGCCTCGGGCATGTCCGCCTCCCGCCAGATGGGCGAGGCTGCCTTGAACACGTCGGGCCGTCGGCGGGCCCAGTCCTGCACGACGACCCGCTCGAGGAAGTACATGAACTCGCGTCGTCCCTCGCCCTCTCGGCTGAAGAAGTCGTAGCGCCCGTACAGCGGCACGGCGGCGGCGACCGCCGTGTCGACTTGCTCGAACCCGGGTTGGAAGGCGGGGTCGTTCGGACTCAACGCCGCGAGCGCCGCGAGGTGCCCGCCTGCTGAACCCCCCGTGACGACCACGAAGTCGGGATCGCCGCCGAACTCGTGCGCATGCTGACGCAGCCAAGCTATCGCGAGCTTGACGTCGACGATGTGTGCTGGCCACGGGTGGGCCGGTGCCAGCCGATAGCTCATCGAGGCGCACACCCAGCCGCGCTCGGCGAGGTGGTTCATCAGTGGGTAGGCCTGACCGCGCTTGTTGCCCATGATCCATGCACCGCCGGGGATCTGGAGCACGATCGGGGCCCGAGCGTCGCTAGGCAGGTCCGGGCGGCGCCACAGGTCGAGGACCGAGGACTCGGCATCTCCGTACCGCTGGTCACGCAGGTTGGTGTACCGCCGCCGCGAGCGGGCCACGCGCAGGACCCCGGTATGGTCGGCCTGGTCCGGGTGCTCCGGCCACAGCGGTCGTTCCACTCGGGCCCCCCAGTCACGCCCCAGCGCGTCGTCGAGGGCCGCCCGCATGACGCGCTCGGTGGCCCGTGCGTCGGTTGCTGCCTGGCCGACCCCGGCGCTGGACAACGCTAGCTTTCCTGCGCCTAGGAGTAGCTGAGGCGACTGCCTGAATAGGCGTCGGACGTAGTTGCGGGCCAACACGCGCATGGCCAACCGGGCCTGCGTCGGGAACTCGGCTCCGCGCGGCTGCTTGCGCCTATTCATTGCCGCGGCCTTTCACAGGACCGCCCTTGTGGTCAGGAAGGGATCGGCCTTCGGGTCAACGAACGACGTGGGCACGGCTGAGCCCTGCGAGGCACCGCCGTTCCCTAACGCCGGAGCCATGACGGGGACGGAGCACGTCAGGCGAGACAACCGCCTTGAACACTGACTCACGCCGCCTCCATCCCTGTCCGTTCTGCACTATTGCATCCGCGGAGATGAAAGTCTATACCCTACACAAAGTCGGGATGAGGGAGTCGCTGCGCGTGAGCCAGGTGGGAAAGCGCGAGCCCCGCCAGCCCTCCTGAAGCTCCCGGTGCTGGTGCCGGAGACTGCGCACGACCGCCCATTCGGACGAGCTCGCACATCGTCGCGATGCCCTCGATCTGATGAGTGGCCCTCGCAACGAGCAGACGTCAGTGGCCGGACATGCCTCCGTCGACCGCGAGGGTCGCCGCGGTGACATACGAGGATGCTGGACTGGCGAGGAAGATCACCGCTGTGTCGATCTCGTGCTGGAGTCCGAGTCGGCCAAGAGGGGAGTGCTGCTGGACGAACGCCATGAGCTGCTCTTCGGGAATGCTTTCGGTCATCTCGCTCGCGAAGTAGCCGGGAGCGATCGCGTTGACGCGGATTCCGCGACGCCCGGACCACTGCTGCGCCAGATCCCTGGTGAGTCCGATCAGGCCAGCCTTGCTTGCCGAGTAGGCGGCCTGTGGTGCGTAGGACTTCATGATCCCGAGCACGCTGGCGATGTTCACGATGCTGGATCCTGGCGTCATGTGACCGGCACAGGCTTGAGCCATCCAGTAGGCGCCGTTCAGGTTCACTTCGAGCACCCGACGGAACTCCTGAGGTGTCTCGTGGCTGGCGGGCACGGCGGTTCCCAGTCCGGCGTTGTTGATGAGGACATCGATCCGACCAAACTCAGCCATGCTCTCAGCGGCGAGGGCTCGGCACTGCTCGGGGTCACTGACATCGGTGGCGACGACAAGGGCACGTCTGCCGACGGCTTCCACGGCGCGAGCGATCTGCTCCAAGCGGTCGGCACGTCGCGCGGCTAGCACGACGTCGGCTCCCGCCTGAGCAAGAGCCTGCGCGATGCCTGCCCCCAAGCCGGAGCTGGCGCCCGTCACGATTGCCGTCTTGCCGTCGAGCCTGAACCGGTCGAGCACGTGCATTCCCGTCATGAAGCCGCCGTGGGAAACGCGGGCCTGCGCTTCGCGACGAAGGCGTCGACACCTTCTTTGCCATCGGGGCTTCCGGCAGCGGCTCTGATGGCCACTGCCTCGCGGCGCAGGGTCGCTGCCTGGTGCGGCACGAGGTGTTCCCGGAGGAGCCGCTTGGCGCCGACTTGAGCTGTCCTCGATCCGTCGAGAAGGCGGGTCGTAACAGCTTCGACAGCGTCTTTCAGCTCATGGTCCGGCTCAACCTGGGACACAAATCCGAGAGTGAAGGCATCAAGGGCTGACACCGTCGGATTAAGAAGCGCCATGTGCATGGCCTTGTGCAGCCCGATGGAGGAGCCCAGCAATGTGCTGCCACCGTCGGGGGTCAAGCCGATTCGGGTATAGGCGAGAGTGAAGGTCGCAGATTCGCTCGCCAGAACAAGGTCCGCGGCCGTGGCGAGCGAAACTCCTGCGCCGGCCGCCGGTCCCTGAACGGCTGCGATGACTACCGCGTTGAGGCAGCCGAGATCGCCGATCGCTCGATGCAAACCCTCTGCGAGGTCGTCGATGAAGTATTCGGGCCGCGCTGCGTCGTGCATGGCCCCCACGTCTCCGCCGACGGAGAAGTACCTTCCCTCGGCCCGAAGGACGACCACTCGTGCATCGTCATCCCGCGCCAAGCGGATCGCCGCGAGGAGCTCGTCGACAAAGGCAAGGTCGATGGGGTTGCCGCGATCGCCCTGGGCAAGGGTGATGGTCGCGGCACCGTCGGCAAATGCGTACTGCAGTCGGCTCATGTAATCAGCTTTCGCGGAGAGAAGGGGTGTCCTGGTTTGGCGCAATCAACGGAC
>JBEEGD010000151.1:0-3897 GCA_041166685.1 Acidimicrobiaceae bacterium
GCGTCGGGAAGCAGCGATGCGTCATTCACCCGTAGGTTCCGCACACCCCAGACCGACCCGAAGCTGTCGGTCGCGGTGCGGGCATGGTCCTCGCCCATGCGCACCGACGATGTCAGGTGCACGGTCATGAGGTTGGCGGTCGAACGGGTCACCGCGTCCCACCATGAGTGCAACTCATCGGTGCGGCGAACGACGCGTCCGCCGAGTACGGACGGGTACAGCTCGAGCGCGCCCGCGGCCAGAAGCGACTCGCCGAGATGTACCAGGCCGCGGGCCAACCGGCTGAGATCACCATCGGTGAGTCGGTACGAGACGATCGGCGCCCGCAATCCGGGAACCGCAACGATGCGACCGCTCGCATCACCCCGGATGGCGGCGTAGTAGACGAACACTCGCTCCCAGTCTTCGAGCGCGGCGCTGAAGTCGGCGGCCGAATCGGCAAGCGCGAGTGCGATGTGCCCTTTGCGGCTGACCGAGCCGCCGATCGTCAAGCTCGGCGCGAACTCGGTGATGCGGTGCATCGGCACACCGGCGTGGTCGACGGGATTTGCGAAACGGGCGGCGATCTTGATCGTCGGATGCAGCTTCAACCCGCGTCCGGCTTGGCCCCGTACACCACTGCGCTGCAACAAAGCCGGCGTCTGGATGGCACCCCCGCAGATGAAGACGTGATCAGCCTCGATCGTGATCCGCTCTACGCCGCCTTCCGGTCTCGATCGCTCACACAGAGCGCCCGAGACGTGGTCGCCGCTGCGCACGAGTTTGATCACGCGGCAGTCCGAAACGATCGTCGCGCCCCGTTCCACCGCGCGAGGGATCAGCGTGCGGGCCATCGTCTGCTTGACCCCCCGCCCCTGCTCGTCGTACTTGAACACACGCGGGAACTCGACCGCTCGCCACCCGAGCTTGGCCGCGCCGCGCTCGAGCGCGGCTGATGAGACCGGCGGCGCGCTCGGCAGCACCGACACCGAGAGGGCTTCTTCCACTTCAGTCGCATAATGGTCGAGGACGTCCTCGGTGAAGTGCTCGATCCGATAGTTCGTGCGCCAGTCAGCCGCCAGATACGACGGCAGGCGATGCCACAGCCCGGAATTGATCTCGGTACTACCCCCGACGCAGCGGCCCTCGGCATACGCAACGGGTGGAGCACCGAGCGTCGCGTTCGACCCGCGGTGGCGGTACTTGAGCACCATCTCCTCGAGTGAGAAGGGCTCGACCGCGTCGGGGTCGACCCACGGGCCTTCCTCGACGACCATCACTGATCGTCCGGCCGCCGCGAGCTTCGCCGCAGTCGTCGCGCCGCCGGCGCCCGAGCCGATCACGAGAACTTCGGTTGCAAGTGCCGTCACGCGATCTCGTGCTCCGCAAACAGAACCAGCGACCGGAAGACGCGCACGTACTGGCGGATCGGCGCGATCGGACTCGTGTCGAGGGACTGCACGAGGCGCGCCTTGTCCGGGCGGGCGATCCGAGCCCAACCCCCGAGCACGACGGACGCGGCGGCGATTGACCCCCGCAAATGCTCCGGCATGGCCTGTAACGCACCCTCCACGAATGACGCGATCTCGTCTCGGCGACGAATGTCGGAAGTAGTCACCAGTCGTTCGACGACTTGGCGCTCGAACCAGAGCACACGGTGCAGATTAGTTGCGGACGTGTTCCCGAAAACTCGCCAGCGGATGGCTCGCGACGACCGTTGGACCCATTGCGACGGCGGTGGCGGCACGCGGCAGGCCGAACATCGGTGCGAGCTCTCCGAAGTAGGAGCCCGGTGCGGCGGTGGCGACGACCTCGTAACCACCCGCCACCAGTTCACGGCGCAACTCGATGGCGCCTCGATCGACGAGATAGACCCTCGAACCGCGGTCCCCTTGCCGGAAGAGAACCTCGCCGTCCGCGAGGTCGATGACCTCGAGAGGCGCGGTGTCGATCTCGGCGCGCGGGGTGAGCTCGATGACCCGGTCGGCGATCGGCAGCAAGCGCTCGTCGTGCGTCGCGATGACAATCACGTGACCTGGTCCCCGCAGCTCGCGCAGCAACGCGAGCACACTTTCAACCTGGATGTAGTCGAGATGAGCCGTGGGCTCGTCGGCCAAGATGAGGGGCGGCTCGTGGACCAAGGCTCGTGCGATGGCCACCCGTTGCGCCTGCCCGCCTGACAATTGGTCCGGACGATGACGAAGCCGGTCGCCGAGGCCCACACGCTCGAGCGCCGTTGCCGCGCGCCGGCGCGCTTCCCGCGCCGGAGTCTTCGACGCCCACAGCGGAAGAGCCACGTTGTCGACCGCGTTCATGCTCGGAATGAGGTTGAACGCTTGGAACACGACGCCGACACCGCGTCGCCGGTAACTCGTGAGCTCGCGTCCGTTGAGGCTCGTGACGAGGGTGTCGCCGACGCGGATGGTGCCGGCGGCTGGTTTCAGTAGCGACGCCAGCGCGGACAGCAACGTCGTCTTGCCGCACCCGCTCGCCCCCAAGAGCAGCACGAGCTCGCCGTCATCGATGTCGAGGTTCAAGTCAGCGATCGGCCGGACTGCGTAGCCGCCGCTCGAGTACTCGATGGTGAGGTCCGAGATCGCGACGGTCGCCATCACACGCCACCGAAGGCGAGGGCGGGATCGACCTTCACCGCGCGGCGCAGGCCCGCGCCGCTGCCGAGGAGTCCGACGACGATGGCCACGACAACGAGGCCGACGTAGGCGGTTCGGGTGATCCGCACCGCAAACGGAAAGCCGGGGGCCAACAGCTGCGCGACCACCGCGGCCACCATCGCAGCCAACACCGAGAGCACGATCGCTTGAATCGCCAAACCGATCAGCAGGGACCCGTTCGACACGCCGGTCGCTTTCATCACCGCGAACTCGCGCACCCGCTCGATCGCGGAGAGATACACGATCGAGCCGACGATTCCGATCGCAGAGATCCACAGCAGCACGTTGATGAACTGGACCGTCGCGTCGCCCCGGCTCGTTGGTCGCTTCAGGTCGGCCGCGACGTCACTCACGCTCATCTGGCGGAGGCCGGCCACCTCACCACGCGGCTGGCCTTGTACGGCGATGGCACTGACCAATGGCAAGCCCCCGAAGAACTGCTCCTGCGCATCCCTCAGCAGCATGAAGATCGTCGGAGTCCCGAAGTAGTAGCGGGCGTCGTTGACGATGCCGACGACGCGCATCACGCGCCCGGCGACGTCAGCGGAGGCGCCGACGCGGATGCCGAGGTCAGCGTCGAGCACCACGTCGCCGGAGTCGCGTGGTTGGCGGCCGTCCTCCAGCGCCGGCGAGCCAAGCCCGTCCGGTGGCGTGGCGACCACGTTCACGTCCTGCTTCCCGTGACTCTCCACCGTTGCTCGAAAGAGCACCACGGGTGACGCTCGAGACACTCCCGGGACACGAGCTACCTCGTCCGTGACCGATGACGCGAGTGGCGTGGTCGTGGTGAAAGGTCCCGAGCCGCCGGCCGCGACGAACCACGAATCGGCATGGAACGAACTCACGATGCTGCGATCTTGATGATGCAGCGCTTCCGCGGCGCCCGACGTCAGCAGCGTCATCGCGAACATCAGCCCGGTCGCGAGCACGGTGATGACGAACCGCCTGCGGCGGTACCGCATGTCGGCCAGGGCGACCCGCCACATCAGCTGACGCGTTTCTGGGTGCCGCCGCCCGCCATGCCGGACTCTCTACACGATTCGGACCGCCGGGCACAGCGCACCGCGTCGGTTCCTGACACGCGTGTCATGTAATGATTCAGGCTTCAGGACTGGGGGAGGGATGGCGGAGCAGACCCTGCTGGACGTGGTCGTGCCCGAAGAATTGCTGCGTACGGCAGTCGCGCGTACCGGCACGCAGGAGGCCGTCGCCGATGTCGCCCTCATGCCCGGGGTCGGGACGGGCG
>JBEEGD010000152.1:0-5465 GCA_041166685.1 Acidimicrobiaceae bacterium
CATGGTTCGAGGCCAACGTCGACCGCGCCAAGCCTCCATTTGCGTTCGACCTGATCGCGGGCGGTCATTCCAATCTCACGTTCTCCGTCACCGACGCCACCGGTTCGCGCTGGGTTCTCCGGCGGCCACCCCTCGGGCATGTGCTCGCGACTGCGCACGACATGCGCCGCGAGCACACGATCATCGCGGCGCTCGGTCCGACGCCGGTGCCGGTCGCTCCCGCACTGGGGCTGTGCACCGACGACGACGTCAACGGCGCGCCGTTCTACGTGATGGGCTACGTCGACGGGAACGTCATCCGCGACGCGGAGGCCGCCCGTCGACACCTCGACGAGGACGGACGCCGTCGAGCGAGCGAATCCGTCGCCGATGTCATGGCCGACATTCACGCCGTCGACGTCGATGCTGTCGGTCTCGGAGAGCTCGGGAAGAAGGACGGCTACATCGCTCGTCAGCTGAAGCGGTGGTACGGACAGTTTCAGCAGTCTCAGGAGCTCACGAATCGGCCGGTACCGCTCGTTCATGAAGTACACGATGTGTTGGCCGCTCGCATTCCACCGCAGGGTCCCGCGACGATCGTGCATGGCGATTACCGGCTCGACAACTGCATGCTCGGATATGACAACCACATCGCCGCGGTACTCGACTGGGAGATCTGCACGATTGGCGATCCTCTCGCAGACGTCGGCCTGTTGATGGTCTATTGGAACGAGGCGAACGACGACCACGTTGCGCTCATCAACGCGGCGGCAACGACATTGCCTGGGTTTGCCACTCGCGCCGAGCTGCTCGAGCGTTACTCCAAGACGTCTGGGCGCGACCTTTCGGCCATCGACTTCTACATCGCTTTCGGGTACTGGAAGCTGGCATGCATCGTCGAAGGTGTGTACGCGCGGTACGCCCACGGCGCCATGGGCAAGCCCACGGACGGTTTCGAGGCCTTCGCCACCCAGACGGTCCGCCTCGCCGATGCGGCCAAAGCGCTCGTCGACAAGTTCTCATGAGTCTGTTCGAGCTCATTGAGCGACCCGACCTCGAGTCGCCGGTCCTCATCCTCGCCCTCGATGGGTGGATCGACGCCGGACTCGGCGCGGCCAACGCCCGCGCCGCGCTGTTGAGCGGACTCGACCCGGTGACCGTGGCCGTCTTCGACAGCGACGAACTGCTCGACCACCGTGCCCGACGGCCAACGATGCACCTGGTGGAAGGGGTCGTCACCGGACTCACGTGGCCATCGGTGGAGCTGCAAGCGGCAAGTGACGCGAACAGCAACGACCTCCTGTTGCTGGTCGGGTCCGAGCCGGATCACGCGTGGCGGGCCTTCACTCGGGCTGTCGTCGACCTCGCCATGGAGTTCGGTGCGCGCCTGGTCGTCGGGCTCGGGGCCTACCCCGCACCCGTCCCGCACACTCGCCCCGCGAAGCTGGCGGTCACGGCTGGAGAGGTTGCACTCGTCACACCCAGCATGGTGCGCGCCACGATCGACGTGCCCGCCGGGGTGCAGGCCGCGATCGAGCGCCGAGCGACCGACGTCGGTCTGCCAGCGATCGGCCTGTGGGCACAGGTGCCGCATTACGTCGCAGCCATGCCCTATCCCGCAGCCAGCGTCGCCCTCCTCGAGGGCCTCGCTGATGTTGCCGGCGTACGGGTGGACAGTCCGGCCTTGCGCCAGGAGATGGAAACCACCCGCGAGCGCATCGACATGCTGATCGGTGAGAACGACGAGCACGTGCGTATGGTCCAGCAGCTCGAATCCGCGGTCGACTCCGAGCACTCGCCCGAAGCCGGCACCGGTCTTGGCGCCGGCCCGCTGCCCTCAGGCGACGAACTCGCGGCGGAGCTCGAGCGGTATCTCCGCGAACAGGATTAGTTCGCGCTCGAGGAGCTCGAGGCGCTGCTGCCAGCCGGGCTCGGATAGTCCTTCGGAACCTCGCCCGGCGGGGGTGAGCTGTAGATCGCCACTGCGCCGTTCGGGTCGAAGCCCTTCGAGTCGTTCGTCCATTGTCCGGGCAAGAACCGTTTGCCGCCTTCGCTGTACTGCAACATGCCGGTGCCGTCCTTGCGGATCTCGTCGGGCCCGACTGCCTTCGCGTCCCACCAGATCTCGGTGTAGTCGTCGACGGCGTTGTAGTCGTCGTTCGGGTAGAAGCCGTGGTTGCCCCACGAGTACGTCTGCGAGACGAGCTGACCAGGTTGCGGCTCGAGCGAGAACAGCCCCTGACGGAAGGTCTCGGCGGTGAGCTTCGGTCCCGCCGCCTGCAACCCCGCGTAGAACACTTGGGGCTGAGGAAGGATCACACCGGCGGTGTCGACGGCAGGGGGCGTTGTTCCTTTGAACCACTTGAACAGGTTGAACGCGTCGCTCTTCTGCGGATCGATCCGAGCAGGGAGGTCAGACATTCCGAACGCGTGAGCCCATTGTTGCTGGTCATACGTGCGCCCGAAGGCAGTGGTGTCCACCAGCACGGTCGGGCCGATCACCCATTCGGGAAAGTACCCCTGGGCCGTGGCCTCGCGAGTGAAGGTCGCGGGAGCGATGGGGTCTCCCTGGAAGATGACGCTGGTCACTCCGGCCCGCTTCAACTGCGAGATGACGCTGGTGGCCTGCTCCTGCAGCCGGGCCGGATCGAGCGTGTAGGAAACCTGGGTGTCGAGCCTCACGCCGGCATCTGCGAGCCGCTTCTTCACATCCGCGGCGTTGGCCCTCTCGTTGCCGCCCGTCGTCTCGATGAAAAGATGACCGAACACTCGCGTCTGGGTCTGCATCGCCGGATCACCGGCAAACTTCGCGGGCTTGCCGTTCAACCGCTTGCTCACATACTCCGTGAGCTGCTGACGGCTCTGCTCCCCGCTCGGCAAGACGTTGAACACATTGGGAGCGGGGTTGTCGACGCCGAAGCAGGCGATGCAGACCACGCCGCGGGCCTGCAGTTCCAGCGTCCACGCATTCGTCAGCGCGGGCCCACCCCAGACCGCGAACGCGCCCAATTCCTCGACGGCTTTCACGGCATCGGCTCGCGCTGCGACCGCGTCCTGCGACTGGCCGGAAGCCCTGAGGAACTTGAGATTCACCTTGCGGCCGTACGTCTGAGAGAACCGCTGAAAGAGATCGCTGTAGCCGGTGTAGGTGTCCACCACCTGGTCGCCGGTGTCGGTGATGTGGAGCGCTGACGTGATGAAGTCAAGGACCGCATCCTGATCGGGCGCGACGTAGACGACGACGGTCACGCCGTCGTTCGTGACTCCCCGAGTACCGGGATCGGTGACTGCCGGCTGATTGGCGTAGCACTCCTGCAGGAAGTTCTGCATGGGGATCGCGAGCCGACCGGTGGTCATGTCGCAACCGTCGGGGAACGTGACATCGGTGCGGCCCGAGGCTTTTGCCTGGCTGAAGCTGATCGCGTCCGTCGCGGAGGCTGCCTTGGTGCCGCTCGACGTCGAAGCGGTCGCGGTCGCGGGCTTCTTGTCATCACTCCGGCTGGCAAGCACGACAACGCCGATGATCACCACTACTACGACGATGACCGCGAGCGGTCCGTAGCGGCGAAGATTGCTGGCCCTTGGCCCGTCGGGAGTTGCACTACTCGGCAACATGTCCTGCTCCTTCAATCCGTAGGTGCACTGATCGATCCACTGCGAGAAACGGCGGCGGCGTTCGTGCCCAGGTAGGACTCGACGACGAGCTGGTGGGTGAGGACGTCCACGGGCGCGCCCGCGGCGATGATCGAGCCCTGATCCATGGCGATCAACCGATCGGAGATGGCTCCGATCAGGGGGATGTCGTGCTCGATCACGACGAGGCTCGCGCCGGTGTCGTTGCGGATTCGCAGCAGCAACGGCACCAAGGCCTCGGCCTCGCGCTGCGCAATCCCGCTAGACGGCTCGTCGAGGAGGACGACCGAGGGGCGGTGCGCGAGCAGGCAGGCCAGGTCGACGATGCGACGGGTTCCGGTGGAGAGCTCAAGGACGTACTTCAAGCGATAGCGGTCAAGACCGAGCAGGTCCACGAGCTCGTCCACTCGTCGGCTGATGCGGTGTTCCGAGTCGTAGGCATTCGGGAGTCGAAGCGCCGCGCTCACAGGATCGCGCACGTCGATCCACCGCTCGCAAGCGACCGCAATCACCTCGTCGACGGTCAACGATGGAAACAGGCGGGCATCCTGAAACGATCGACCCAGACCGGCCTTCGCTCGGGCGGCTGCGCCCAGACGAGTGATGTTTCGTTGGCCGAGAAGGACCTCGCCCGCGTCCACGGGCGTGTACCCCGACACCAGGTCGAACACCGTCGTCTTACCCGCGCCGTTGGGCCCGATGACTCCGAGAATCTCGCCCGCCGCGACCTCGAACGAAACGGAGTCGACGGCGCGGATCCCGCCGAACGAGCACGACAGGTCGACGAGCTCGAGAGCAGGTGGTCCGGCGGTGTGGTCGATGCTGATGTTGAGCTCGGCCGAACGATGACCATTCCCGGCCTCGGCCGAGGCCGTCGACAAGAACACGGATCGCAAGATCTCCGGTCGCTCCAACAACTCCGCAGTCGCCCCATGGAACCGCACCCCGCCCTTCTCGAGAAAGTACGCGCTGTCCGCCACCGTCAGTGCGACGTTCACCGACTGCTCGACGAGCACGACCGTCGTGCCTTCAGCGCGAAGTTCTTCGATGAGGGGCAGCAGCTGGGCGACTACGACGGGCGCGAGACCCAACGACAGTTCGTCGATGAGAAGCAACCTTGGCGTCGAGAGGAACGCCATCCCAAGCGCAAGCATCTGCTGCTGACCGCCAGAAAGGTCACCCGCGGTGTCGCTCCACCGCGCTGCGAGCACGGGAAAGAGGTCACGAACTTTTGCCATACCGGCGGCCGTCGCCGCTCGATCGCGCCGATGCAACCACGACGCGGTCCGCACGTTCTCTTCGACAGTAAGGGACGGAAACACGCCTTGACCGCCCGGTACTTGGGCGACTCCGAGGGCAGCGATCTTGTTCGTAGGTGCGTGGGTGATCTCGCGGCCATCGAGCATCACCGCGCCCCGATCGGCCTCGACGACCCCGCAGATCGCCTTGAGCAACGTCGACTTTCCCGCGCCGTTCGTGCCCAAGAGCGCGACGCAGGCTCCCTCTTCGACTTCGAAGTCGATCCCGAACAGGACTTGTACTGGTCCGTACGACACGTCGAGACCGCGAACCGACAGTAGCGGCGAGCGCCCCTGACGCCGGTCGGAGACCTCAGATGGCGCGGCCGCGGCTCGCCAGTCGTCTGCGTTGTCGTTGCCAATGAGGCTCGCATCGTCGGCTATGCCGGCGTTGCCGACACGGTGAATGAAGCGGTCGCGCAGGCGATACAACAGTCCGCCGAGTCCTTCAGGCAGGACGAGCAAGATGAGGAGGACGCCGAATCCGCTCGCAAAGAGCTGCCAGTCGGACGGTAGGAACCAGCGTGTGCCGAGCAGGTAGAGCGCCCCGAGCAC